>JAAUPT010000221.1 GCA_012032965.1 Nitrospira sp. | reverse complement strand
TGGCGATCGCCAATAACTGAATGCCCCAGCGTGTTCCAATAGCCACCCATCGAGCTGGCGGTATGCCTGTATTGACCGCGGCGATCAGAACGGCCCGAGAGGCAAAATTCGAGATGAGATAGCCGGCGATTCCGATAACGGCGGCGGTGACCACATGCGGAAGATAGGACAACAGCGAACGGGCAGCTTCATTGATCGGCGTCACGTTGAGCGCCCCAAGCGAAGCCGTGATGGCGAACAGCACGATGAGCCAATACGTGATACGGCCAAAGATATAGGACGGATCAGCTTTCATGCCCCCTCTCAGGAGCACCGCCGTGAGACCGATTCGACCGCAGATGCGATCCAAACCGATGACGCGAAGCAGCCGTTCCATGAGATGGCCGATACCCCACGCTAGACCAAGGCCAGCAAGCAGGAGAATGATCATGGACAGGAGATGAGGAAAGATCGCGAGGACGTATTCTCCGAGGGCAGCCACAGGTCCGAGCAATGTCTGTTCCCAGCTTGACGTCATGGCTATCCCGCGATTTAGAGGTTGTTTATGAGACAAGCTGCGGTGTGTCTGTGGTGGGATTCCATGCATGGTCTTGTTCGACGGCATCCATGAGCCGTTGGAACATATCCGGTACGGCATGGGTCACACGGCTCCAATTCGAGATCATGGGAACACCCAGCGGATCGTCGAGGAAGCTGTTCGTTGCCAACGTCATTCCGCGAAGGAAGACCTCGACGGCCTGGCGCTCTTCATGGCGGTCAAAGCGGAGACTGTTGATCGCGGCATCATTTTCGTAACGACTGATGGCTTCTTGGGCGGCTTGAAGGTATGTGGCTCGTAAGGTCTTGAGTGTGCTTTCCGAGAGAACCAACCCTTCGTTGGCCAAGTTGCGAAAGAGAGATTTGGTAATGTCGACGCACATTTTTAACAAACCGGCATCCGGATTGTTTGTCGACAGCGTTTGGTGTTTGTGTTCGTAGGCATCCGCGATGTCCACCTGGCAGATGCGCCGGAGCGCACAGTTGCGGTACACCTCCGCCAGTACACCGATCTCCAATCCCCAATCGCCTGGAATTCTGTTGATCCACGCCAGGTCACGCACCATTGCGAATTCACCGGCGAGCGGGTATCGGAAACTGTCCAGAAACGAGAGGAGAGCATGAGGGCCAACCAACAGCTGTAGGCTGCGGATCAAGGGCGTGATAAAGAGGCGTGTCACCCTGCCATGCATGCGGTCCGTCACCCGACTGTAAAACCCCTTGCAAAATTCGTAGGCGAGGTTCGGGTTCGCGACGGGATAGCAGAGACGCGCAAGGTATTGACGGTCGTAGCTCACAATGTCGCAGTCATGCAGGGCGATGACCTGACTTTCTCCCCTCGCCAGTACGTAGCCATAGGCCGTCCAACATCCGCGTCCCTTGCCTTGGAGTCCGATATCGAGTTCGTGCGAGACCAGCGTGGTTAGGAGCGCCTGGATCCTCGATCCGTCGTTCCAGATGACGCGGACTCGCTGGGGCAGCTGGGAGAAGAATTGTTTGGCGACTCGGAACTCCAGTGGGGAAGCCTGATCTAGGGAGATGACGATTTCATTGATATAGCGAACCTTGTTCAGTGTCTCAACGATTCCCTTCAGGGCCGGCCGCTCCAGTTCCGCATAGAGTGACGGAAGCACCAAGGCGATTGGAGTCATCTTCGCGTACCGTTCGAGCTCCTCCTCTAGTTGCGCCGTGTTGGACTGACCGAGACGGTGGAGGACGGTCACCACCCCATTTTGATAAAAGTCGGACATGATGTCCTTTCTGCAGATCCTTGAATAGTGCCGAAAGCCGATTGCGCCTAAAGCCAGGGTGGGCACAGAGAAGTGCCACCCGGCCCATTCTAATACAAGCTGGGAGAAAGTGCAGGGGGTATGTCATCATCGATCGTGACGAAAGCCTGTGACTTCCGTCGGTTCACTCGGAGATGTGCGAGGATTTTGAAGGACACCTGATGGAGTGTAGGGAAAAACAGGAAGGGCTGGAGGATTTCCCCTATGGCTTGTCCGTCGAAAGTTTCTTTCCGAGACGACGTGCCAATCGCACCATGCCAGGGGAACGGTCGTTTGGGCTCAGCAGAACGTTGAGAACGTGAAGCTGGCTTCCGTCTGCAAAGGCGGCGGCGAGACCCTGTTCAAATTCCCTCTGCGTGCTCACCCGAGAACCTTTTCCGCCGCCGATCAACTCGCACACACGTTCATACTGCCATTCATGCACATCGTTGAAAGGGCCTTCCAAAATCTCTCGTTCCGTCGAATAGCCTCGGTTATTCAATAATATGACAATCGGGGCTTGACCATAGCGCACGCAGCTGGCTAACTCGGTTCCGGTCATCTGAAACGCTCCATCTCCTACCAGGACAATGGGCCGTAAACTGGGGTCAGCGAACGAAGCTCCTAAGGCGGCTGGAACGGCGAAGCCCATCGATGTGTAGTAGGCCGGAGACAAAAACTCAAACCGATGGCGCACGTGTAGATCGGCCGCTGCAAAGAGTGATTCGCCGACGTCGGCAATGACGACGGTCTTTTCGGTGAGGACCGTATCCAGATGACGGAACAGCCCCTCCAGTGTGATGGGCGCATCCAAGCTCGGACCCGACGAGGTCGCGACGGCCCGAGGCGGAAGCGAGCGCGGAGCATGAGAAAACGAGGGAAGCGGAGATCGCACCAGGCCCTGGACAAAATCCTGGAACATGATCGATTCATACCGGTGGTGCTTGATGGCGACACGGTCAGCCGTCGCATGAATGGTTCGTCCTTCCGATAACAAAGGCGATCGTGCATCCAGGTCTTCCACATCGGATAAAACGGATCCCAGAATCAGCAGACAGTCGGAGTCATTGATGAACTGTTGCACTTCTTCTCGGCCGATGAGTCCGCCGTACACGCCCACATAGAGCGGATGATCTTCCCGAATGATCGATTTTCCGAGCAAGGTCGAGGCGATGGGAATGTTAAGGCGCTCGACCAAGCGTGCCAAGTCGTCCTGTAGCCCGAAGCGGCCCACCTCGGCTCCCACGAGCATAGCCGGCCGTTTCGCGGAGGCCAACATGATCCGTACTTCACTGAGCGCTTCTTCCAAGGCGGCCGGATCACTCGGTGTATCCTCCAGACAGATCGGCTTCATGCCTCCGGTGAGGGGGTAGTGCACCATGTCCCGAGGGATTTCGAGATAGATGGGGCGGCGGTAGCGAAGCAGGGCGGCAAAGGCCCGATCCATCTCACGTTCAGCAGTCAGGGGATCATCCAGCGTCACCGCAGCTACAGTCATGCGTTCGAAGACCTCTCGTTGAGTGGCAAAATCTCGAACCATGTGGTGCAAGTAGGGGGTGCGAGTTCGTTCAGACAGGCCCGGTGAACCGGTCAGGAGAACCACAGGGGAGCGTTCGGCATAGGCGCAGGCGATGGCGTTGACGGTATTGAGCCCGCCGACGCAGTAGGTCACACAGACGGCGCCGATCCCGTTGATCCGGGCATAGGCGTCTGCCGCAAACCCGGCGCAATCCTCACGCGTCGTTCCAACATGTTTGATCGGCGAGGCTTCGATCAGTTGATAGAGGGAGAGGACATAGTCACCGGGAATGCCGAAGATATGGCGAACGCCGAGGCGATGCAGTCGGTCTAATACGGCAGAACCAATAGTGGCTTTGTCGCCCATTCTTCTTTATCCTCACTCAGAAAGTAGAACGTTGCATCATCAGGAAAACATACTGGCCGAGGTTCGTCAAGCAATGAGCGTGTGGCGCTCGAGTTGACGGCAGCTGGCACGTGACCAGTCACGCACAGAATCAGCGACACCATGTCACGGGGGAACAGATTATGACGTCCATGGCCCACGTCCGTCTCACGTCACTCCGTATCCCGGAGGGGCGGCCTCTCTGGCTCTTTGCTGGGCATGTCGGACCGCTCGTCGGTCAAGCAGCGGCCGGAGACGTGGTCGACGTTCTGACTGCCGCCGGGCAATTCTATGGCCGTGGTCTCTATAACCCTTCTTCGAAAATTCGAGTCCGCCTTCTGACATTCGAGGATGAGCCAATCGATGAGACGTTCTGGGGGGGGGAGAATTCAGCAGGCGATTCACCTACGACAACGAGTCGTCGCGCAGTCCAACGCCTATCGGCTGATCTATGCCGAAGGTGATCGATTGCCGGGGTTGATTGTGGATCGGTACGATCAGCTGCTGGTCATGCAGTGCTTGTCCTTTGGCATGGATAGTCGGAAAGAACTCATAGCTGACGTGCTGATGAACGAATTGGACCTCACGACGGTATACCTGAGGAACGATGCCAAGAGCCGACAACTCGAAGGATTGCCCCTTGAACGAGGGTTTCTTCGTGGCAGTGGTCCGACGCGAGTCGAGGTTCATGAAGGGCCTGCGAAGTTTCTCGTCGATGTGGAACGAGGGCAAAAGACCGGCTGGTTTTGCGATCAACGAGAGA
>JAAUPT010000220.1 GCA_012032965.1 Nitrospira sp. | reverse complement strand
AGTCCGGTCCCGCAGCCATCATACCACCGGCCTCCCCGGTAGGACCGGAAGACGCGATGAAGGGACTCTTTGATCAGCTCTTGCAGTCGATGACTAAACGGAGCGAGCAGCGTCTCGCCGACCTTCTTCCACACGTGATTGAGGCAAAGCTGGGTACGCACGTTCGGCCGATCGTCGAAAAGGAATTGCAGGAGCAACTTGGGAACATCCTCTCTCAGGAGTATCTCACGTCCCTCATTCAACCGCTGCTCGCTCGAACAGTGCCCTCTCTGATCAAGAAGGAGCTCACAAGCTGCGAGCCGATCATCCGGCAAGCCGTAGCCGACCTGGCTAAACCTTCGATCGGAGAGAGCGTCGATCGACTCGTGCGGGAACAGGTCGAGTCCGGCGTTCATCAATACTTACCAGCAGTCGTGCGTGACAGGTGGGAACCATCGATCAACTGATCAAAGACGAGCTTCACCAGGCGGTCTCAAAACAAGCTCAGGTACTAGCGGACGATCTAGTGCTAACTACCGCTAAAGACAGTGTCGAACAGGCCGTGCTGCGGATTGTGCCCGATATCGCGGAGCAGCACATCAAGACGGAACTCAAACGTCTGATTGCGACCGAAGAAGCTCCACGCTTTTCTAAAGGCTAACTTTTCTTGCCTCGCTTGCCTCGCCGAGCCTTCACCAAAGCCTTCACTCGCGTTACGTTTTTCCGATGTTTCTTTCTTGTTTTCCGATCCTTCTCACGACCTCGTGCCATGGTCCTCCCTACGGTAGTGTGATGGGTTTTGATGACGGGCGACTGTATAGCACATGCCTTACCAGGTCACAAGCTGAGACTCCTGCCATTTTCTGATCGACACAGACATGGTAAGATGCCGACCGTTTATTATTTGGATGGTGCGTAATGGCTTCATTTCAACTCGACAAGACCTACGATCCAAAAAACGTCGAAGCTCGATGGTCACAGGAATGGATCGCTCGCGGATATTTCCGTGCCTCAGCGGAACACCCTGGCCAACCCTATAGCATCGTAATTCCCCCGCCGAATGTGACGGGCTCTCTCCATGTCGGACATGCCCTCAACCATTCGCTGCAAGATATCTTGATTCGGTGGCGTCGCATGCAGGGACGGAACACCCTGTGGCTTCCAGGGACTGATCACGCCGGAATCGCGACCCAAAACGTCGTCGAGAAACAAGTGATGGCCGAAGGCGCTTCGCGTGAGTCGCTCGGACGGGAGCAGTTTATCGAGCGAGTCTGGCAGTGGAAGGCTACCTCGGGCAACACGATCATCAATCAGCAGAAACAGCTGGGCGAATCCTGCGACTGGGATCGCCTCCGCTTCACGATGGATGAGGGGCTGTCTAAAGCCGTTCTAGAGGTGTTCGTCCGACTACATGAAGAGGGATTGATCTACCGAGGGGAGCGGCTGATCAATTGGTGTCCGCGCTGTCTGACAGCGCTGTCGGATATCGAAGTGGAACACGAGGACGTTAAAGGCAAGCTCTATTCAATCCAATATCCACTAGCAGACGATCCGTCAACGCAGCTCACCGTTGCCACCACGAGACCGGAGACGATGCTGGGCGATACGGCCGTGGCCGTCCATCCTGAAGACGATCGCTTCAAGCATCTCATCGGCAAGCGTGTACGCCTCCCGCTGACGAGCCGTACCATACCGATCGTGGGCGATGGCATTCTTGTCGACCGGGAGTTCGGTACCGGAGCCGTAAAAATTACTCCGGCCCATGATTTCAATGACTACGAAGCTGGCGAACGGCATGCACTGCCACGGCTGGCTATTCTTGACCACCACGCCTTGCTCGATGCCGCGAATCTGCACAAAGCCGCAGTCGATCAAGCCGTCATCGATCTGCTGCAGGGCCTGCCCGTTCTGAAGGCTCGACCAAAGGTGGAGGACCTTCTGAAGGAACACGGGCTTCTTGAGAAGGTCGAAGACCACAAGATGGCGGTTGGGAAATGCTACCGCTGCAAGACCGTTGTCGAGCCCTCTCTCTCTCCACAATGGTTCGTGAACATCAAACCGCTCGCAGAGCCTGCAATGAAGGCCGTTGAAGACGGACGCATTCGCATCATTCCTGAAGGGTGGACGAATAACTATTTGGGGTGGATGCGAGACATCAAAGACTGGTGCATTTCCCGTCAGATCTGGTGGGGACATCAGATTCCTGCGTGGTACTGCCTCAGCTGCAATGCCGAACACATCATTCGCACTGGTGAGCGTATCGCTATTTTGCAGGGTGCCTACCCGATCGTTTCAAAAACTGCTCCTGCGAAGTGCCCTGCCTGTAACGGGAACGAGCTTTATCGTGACCCCGACGTCCTTGATACTTGGTTTTCGTCCGCTCTCTGGCCTTTCTCGACCTTGGGATGGCCGGATCAGACCGCTGAATTGAAGACCTATTATCCAACGTCGGTTCTAGTCACCGGCCTCGACATCCTGTTTTTTTGGGTAGCCCGGATGATCATGATGGGGCTGAAATTTATGGGAGAGGTTCCCTTTCGTGATGTCTATATTCATGCGCTCGTGCGGGACGCCGAAGGCAAGAAAATGAGCAAGTCGAAAGGGAACGTCATCGATCCGCTGCATGTCATGAATGAGTTCGGAACCGATGCACTCCGCTTTACCCTTGCCTCAATGGCTTCCCCTGGTCGGGATGTCAAGTTGGCGGAAGAACGGATCGAAGGGTACCGCAACTTCGCCAACAAGATTTGGAACGCGGCTCGCTTTCGCCCATATGTATCTTGATGGCCCGCGGGTCACACTGCCTATCTCTCAACGAACCATTCCAGATCGCTGGATTCTCAGTCAATTGAACCACACCATCAAAACCGTCACTGTGGAATTGGAGAGCTATCGCTTCGATCGAGCCTCCAACGCCCTGTATCAATTTATGTGGCATGAGTTCTGCGATTGGTATCTGGAGCTAATTAAACCCGTACTGCAGAATTCTGATCATCCAGATGGACCTGGCACACGAGACACGCTTGTGCAAATACTCGAAACAACTATGCGCCTACTGCATCCGTTCATGCCGTTCCTCACGGAAGAGCTATGGCAGACGATTCCCCATCACGGCCACAGTATCGTGACCCAAGCGTATCCTATGGAAGAACCATCATGGGACTCACGGGAAGCCGAGCACCTGTTTTCTCTTACTGAACAAACGGTCAATCTGGTCCGAACTGGTCGCGTGCTCCTGAATTATCCACCGGCGCAGCAGATCACGTTCTATGTGGCGCATGAGGACAGTACAAATCAGGACCTTCTCCGCCAAGTCATTCCGCATGTGGCCCATCTTGGTCGGGGCACGGTGGAGAATATCGAGCGATCCGCCTGGCCGGCGCAGCAACTGCTGAAGTTGGTCGCAGAGGGCCTCTCAGTCGGAATCACCGTGTCTGGTGACGTGGACCTGCAGAAAGCTGTCGATCGATTGGACAAGCAGCTCTCCGAGGTGGAGAAGGAATCACAGCGCTTGGATGGGAAACTGAACAATCCCGACTTTGTCTCAAAAGCTCCTCCAGAGGTGATCGCCGACCATAAGGACCGCCTACGTGCGCTCGCGCAAGATCACAGCATGTTGATCAGTAGCGAACAGCAATTGCAATCCATGCTGGGGCAATGACCACCGGTGCAACTTCCTGCTGCAGAAATCCGTCGTGCGGTGCGTCAGGGACTCGAAGAAGACCTCGCCCTGGGGGACGCGACGACATCAGCGCTCTTTTCGTCTCCAATACCAACTCAAGCTAGAATCATTGCACAACAACCCTTGATTGTAGCCGGAATGGCGGCGGCAGTTCAGACCTTTCTGCTCGTAGATCCCTCCATCCGATTGTCGGTTTCCAAGCACGATGGCGACCACGCCAAGAATGGAGAGTCGCTCATCTATCTCGAGGTGATGGCAGATCGATCCTGCAAGCCGAGCGGGTTGCCTTAAATTTTCTTCAACACTTATCCGGTATCGCCACGCTGACAGAACGATTCTGTCGGGCCGTACGAGGCTACCCAGTCAACATTCTCGATACCAGAAAGACTCTCCCAGGTTGGCGTGCACTTCAGAAGTGGGCCGTCTCGCTGGGAGGTGGGATGAATCATCGTCAGTCCTTGAGCGATGGCATTCTCATTAAGGATAACCATCTGGCTCTTCTACGGAAGGAGCGACGGCCGGTTGAGAAAGCTTGTCGATTAGCGTGTGCGCATCGGTCGCCCACTCTCCCGATTATTGTCGAGGTGGAGTCTCTCGCGGAGGTTCGTCAGGCCTTGACAGGAAGGCCGGATATTATTTTATTGGACAACATGGCCCCAAGCATGGTCAAACGTGCCGTGAGCCTCATCAAGAAGAAGGCGCTGGTCGAAGTGTCAGGCGGCATCACACTGAAAAATGTCAGAGACATGGCGGCGGCCGGCCCCGATCGTATCTCAGTCGGAGCACTCACCCATTCTGCTCCAGCTGTTGAGAT
>JAAUPT010000219.1 GCA_012032965.1 Nitrospira sp. | reverse complement strand
TCGTCGATCAACCGTTGAATATCCGACGACTTAATTTCCCGTGAATCGACCGGAGCCGCAATCTTTCGGAGGATCGGATTTCCGAGCTTGGCAATTTTCAGCAGGGCACTCGTCTTGGTCTTCATAAGCATACGCCACCATCCGGCTCTATTCGTAGCATAGGAATCTCCTAGCCCGCAACTTCCCGGTTGGTCACGAGGAACTCCGCTTCGGCCGTTTCGGCTCTGGAATTTCAAACACTTCTTTATGGTCCTCCCACCAGTCGATCCATTCACTCGACCATGCAGCACGATCCTGCTTGGTCGACGTTTCCCAATCATGTGATTCCGTCTCATGACGCGTGAGAATCCACAGCGATTGGAGGGCCGATAAGGCCACGAAGCGTTCGTCATCGCTCACCATAGGAATCAGGATCGGGATGATGGACTTCTGTCGTACGTATCTGGCTTCAAAGACCGCACTCTTCCGAACCGATGGATTCATATCCTTCGCCATGACTGCAATAGCATCCGGTGCTTGGGCAGGCGCTAGACGAACAGCGACTCGCAAGGCATGTTCACGGACTCGCGAGATTTCGTTGGGTTCTTTGGCGGTCGCCAGGAGCGCTGGGACACCTTCCACGCCTTTCATCATCAACAAGGTTTCGATCGCATTGTAGCGGATCCGCGGGCTGGGCATGGTCAAGGCCTTGACCAAGACTGGAACAGACGATTCACCAAGATGCACGAACTCTCCCATGGCCCAAAATTCCTGTTTCCCTTCCAATAACGGGAGCAACGCCTCCGCACGTTGCAGTTCTTCTGGACCCAACGGATCGGTATTCGGCGGGATTGAGACATCGGGCACATCTTGACTTGCTGGTGGCGCCTCATAGGGCAGTTGGATATGCCACATCCGAAAACTCGGATCAGAGAACGCCTGCAGGGTCTCTGCACCCGCCAATCCTGACACAATCACCGCGGCAATACTCAGAGACTTGATCACAATACTTCCACTCCCTTTATGTTTAGTTAGTATACTTCAATTTTTAGATCGCCATCTAGAACAGGCGATGGATGGATAGTTGGTTGGCCTGCAGCCGCACTTAGAAAACGGTAGGAGTAGGACAGCGTGGCACACGCATTCAAAAAGTAATGGAGATTACTCTATCACCGCATCGGCGTCTCGCAGATGCTTCCTGACCCGAACCTTTTCATGGTGCTTACGCAGCAGCTGTCGGCGGAGGATGTCGCTATTTTCCGCGACGATCCTGACCAGACGGTCCATATCTTCGGCATGATCCCGAACAAGTTCAGACAGCTTTTGCATCTGGCCTTCCAACCGCTCGAGCGCCACGTCAAGTCGTTCACGGGACTGGCCGAACGCTTTGCCGAGAGCTTCACCACACGCCTCGTCGTGTTTCGCGGTAGTGCGGCGACAACCACATCTCGCTTCATGCTGACTCCTTTACTTCAGGCTTCAGACTGCTGACCAGCCCTTGAAGGCAACTAGGCCTGAGGCTAGTATTATCCGCATGAAGGAGGAAGTCAACGATTCCGCTTCCTTTCTATTTCATGGTGGTCCTGCTAGAATCCAGCCCGTGAAGAACATTTTAACGATGGTCCTGGCGGGCGGAAAGGCGAGCGCCTCTTTCCACTCACAGACCAGCGTGCGAAGCCTGCCGTCCCTTTTGGAGGAAAGTACCGCATCATCGACTTTACGTTGAGCAATTGTATTAATTCGGGCTTCCGTAAGATCGCCGTGCTCATCCAATACAAATCGCACTCTCTCGATCGCCATATCCGGGCCGGTTGGAATGTTCTCAATGCCGAATTGGGGGAATACATCGCCTCGGTTCCTCCTCAGCAACGAATCAGTGAAGATTGGTACCGCGGTACTGCCGACGCCGTGTATCAGAACATGTTCTTGGTCGACGGCGAGAATCCGCAGTATTTATTGATCCTCGCCGGCGCCACGTGTACAAGATGAATTATGCGGAGATGTTTCATTGGCTCATCGCCAAAAGTGCGGACGTCGTGGTTGGTGCCATCGACATCCCTGTCGAAGAAGCAACGCGATTTGGCGTCATCGCGGTCGACGAAGACTATCGGATTACCCGCTTCGACGAAAAACCGGCGCATCCCATCCCACTTCCCAATGATCCAACCCATGCCTTTGGGTCGATGGGCATCTACCTCTTCCGCACACAAGCGCTTCGCGAACATCTGATCGCCGATGCTCAAGAAGACACTCCGCACGACTTTGGGAAAAACATCATCCCCCGCATGATCGAAGAGAAGCGGGTCTACGCGTTCAAGTTTCAGGATGCCAACAAAAAGGCCGTCCATTATTGGCGTGATATTGGGACGCTCGACGCCTATTGGGAAGCGAACATGGACCTGGTTACCGTCGATCCTCAATTCAATCTGTACGACGCAGACTGGCCGATCCGAACCTATCAGGGACAGTTCCCACCGGCCAAGTTCGTCTTCGCTCAGGATTATCAAGGTGGACGAATGGGGGTCGCCCTCGATTCGATCGTCTGCGGAGGATGCATCGTCTCAGGCGGACGCGTGCAGAACTCGGTCTTATCTCCTAACGTCCGCGTGCAAGATCATGCCGATATCCGCGAATCCATCATCATGGGAAACGTGACCATCGGCGAACACTGCCGCATCAGACGCGCCATCATCGATAAGGACGTGACGATCCCTC
This sequence comes from Nitrospira sp., assembly GCA_012032965.1. Taxonomy (GTDB): domain Bacteria; phylum Nitrospirota; class Nitrospiria; order Nitrospirales; family Nitrospiraceae; genus Nitrospira_D. The sequence continues at coordinate 1,784 of JAAUPT010000219.1, read as the reverse complement.
CCAACACTGAAATCGGATACAATCGAGACGCCGATGCTCAGCGCTTTACCATCACCGATTCCGGTCTCGTCGTGATTTCAAAGGGAATGAAGCTGCATGCCGCCGTCGATCCATCCGGTTGATCTGGTCACCGCCCTCCGCCACAAGCATCTCACGCCAGCGATCGTATTCCTCACCTCACGCCGGGCCTGTGATGAAGCGATGGAGGCCTTTGACCACGCCGAACTCGTTCTTCCTCCCGTTCGGCAAGAGGCGATCGGCACAGCACTCGAACAAGTCATCGCGCAGTACCCGAGCATTGCCGAGCATCCTCTCATTCCCATCGTGCAGCGGATCGGCGTCGCCGCTCATCATGCAGGGCACCTCCCCTCCTGGAAGATCGCGATCGAAGAGCTGATGCGACAAGGCCATCTCGACGCCGTCTTCGCAACCACCACCTTAGCCGCAGGTGTCGATTTTCCAGCGCGCACAGTCGTGATCACCCAATCCAGCATCCGCAAATCGCGCGACTTCACCGACCTGACGATCGGCGAAGTCCAACAGATCGCGGGGCGAGCCGGACGCCGAGGAAAGGATCACGTGGGTTTGCGGTGATCACACCCTCTCCCTATATCGACTTGAGCGTGCTGACCAAAGGGCTGACGGGACAACCGGAGGCCATTGACAGCCAATTCACCATCAGCTATCCCATGGTGCTGAACCTCCTCAAAGCCCACCCACACGAGCACATTCAAGGGATCCTGGCCAAGAGTTTTGCGCAATTTCAACTCAACCAACGTGCCGAGCTTCTCGAACGCAAATTAGATCTGCTGCACACGCAGTTAGAACCGTTCGGCCCTCGGGTGTGCACGGATTGGATCACGCAATGGCACACCTTCGATCACGTGCGGAGGCACCGCCCCGCTCGACATCAGACACACCGCTCAGAGTCACCGGAAATTGCCGCGCGATTGCCGTTTCTCACACCGGGACGAGTCGTGGGGCTTCACAAGGGGCGCGGAATTGTCCTCAGACAGTATCGGAGCAAAGGCCAAAAGAACTCCATGCTGACCATGTTGCGACCGGATGGCGCCGTCACAGAATGTCCCGTCACCAGCGTGCGAGAAGTCTACGACCGAACCTACGACTGTGCAGAGAGTGCAACGTATCCATGGTGCGCTGCGGATACCTTTGATCGGCTCAGCGAACAGTTGGAAGGCCTTCCCCCTCGCTTGCCCATTCTCCCTATTTTGGCATCGCCTCCGGTAGAACCATTACCGGATGCCATCGTGCAATCTTTGGGCGATTTTCCATGCCCGACCTGTTCCTCCCGCTCGGCTTGTCAGAAAGATTTTCCCACCGCCTCCCGACTTCGTCAGGAGCAACAACGTCACACGAAATCCATTCAAGCCCTTCGAACCAGTTTATGGCATCGTTTTCAAGAACGTGTGGACGTGCTGCAAACATTCGGGTATCTCACGTCCACTGCACAACTGACGGCTGATGGGGAATGGGCAAGACTGATCCGCATCGATCACTCGCTCTTGATCACGGAGCTGATCCGCGCCGAAGCATTCACCGGAGCAGACCCGTCTCTCCTTACCGGCATCATGGCCAGCTTGGCTCACGACGATGATCGCCCGGGAGCATTTCCACGCATTAGTCCGGGCTTGAGTTCGCTGCTGAGGCAGGTCCGCAAATTCCAGATGCTGCTTGCCGGGCCGGTCCTTGAGGAAGATCGCCTTCGCTGCGGCATTCGCATGCAGCGTCCCCAGATTCGCACCGATGACCACACAGCCGCTGCC
>JAAUPT010000218.1 GCA_012032965.1 Nitrospira sp. | reverse complement strand
AACCGGACGGACCGCGAATCGCCACCGCCGTCCCGGACGTGATCTTCAGACTGATGTCTTTCAGAATGGTCAGCGGTTCGCCCGGCGCTGTCAAAAGTGCGGGGAAACTTTGTGCATCTGCAGTACAAGCGGCATAAGTCAGCCAGTCGTTATGGGAAACCTCAGTCCTCAATCCTCAGTACCTTCCTACTGCAATTCCAGCGACATAGGGAGTGAGGTACGTTCGGAGTGGATCCAGTTCCGGATATTTTTCTAAATTGCGTTTGACATAGCTCAAGACGCGAGGGATGTCCTCCAGGTATTTTGGGTTGCCCTTCACTCGATCGATATAGACAAACCGGTCCGGCGCCTTCAAATTTCGCTGAATACTCGTTAGATCGAACAGGCGACGAAACGCCGCTCGATTGGTCCAGACGAAACGGCGTTCCGCCAGTTGATCGAGATAGTAGTCCACCAAATCGTCGATGAGGGTTTCGTCGAGTTGAATGTACGCGTCCCGCAAGAGCGAGGCCAAGTCATAGGTTCCCGGCCCCATCAGGGCATCCTGAAAATCGATGACGCCAAGCCGCAATCCATCGACCATCAAGTTGCGTGAATGATAGTCACGATGCGTGAAGATGCGGGGCTGGTCAGCCAACAGGTCGGCGATGCGTTCGAACTCATGCCGAATTGCCGTTTTATCCTCGCCTGGTAACGGATGACCATTGCGCGCCTCGATCCCGTACTCCAAGAAATGATCGAACTCCCACATCAGTAGTGGTACGTCGAAACTGCGGTGAAACGCCAAACAACCAGGATCTGTCGGGGTTGTCGCGTTGAATTGCATCTGTACCAACACATTGATGGCTTGTTTATACCGTGATTCGAGGCTAGGGGCATCCGCGTGGCTGGCGGCTTCCGCCAACGTCACATCACCGAAATCTTCGAGATAGAGCAATCCGGCTGGTCGATCGTAGTGATGCAGCACCGGGACTGAAACGTTTGCCTTGGCGAGGTGGGCCATGATGTTGATGAAAGGCAGCTCTGAAATTTGATACACCGCGCCGCTGACCGCCTCTTCAGACTGCTTGAACGCCTCTGGTTCGGCTAATTGCATCACGACCACAGAATGCGGTGGTCCACCCGTCACCATGGCACGGTAATACCGACGGTTCGACGCATCTCCTGCTAACGGAACCAATTCCCTGAAAACCAATCCAGAAGGAAGGTAGGCCTTGATAGTCTGTGCGACGAGCGCGTGATCGGGAGGAGGCAATGGAGATGTAGGAAGTGCCGGGTTCGCTGTCGCCATAGGTGAGGAATTATACCGAGCACCTCACAACTTGTCACGAACACACCATATTCGTTCGTTACTACGGTCCCACTTCGGGAATCGAGTTGGCTGGTCTGAAATTCACGGCTCGATGCATGGCAAAGACACCGAGTATGGCACCGATCGTATCGGCCACCCAATCGAGCACATGCGAATACCGAAATGGGACAAACGACTGATGAAATTCGTCGGTCACCCCATAGAACGACGCCACCACAATAGCCAATGGAATCGACCACCGCTTCCACGAGACATTTAGGGTTCCTTGGAAGGCCCGAAAACACAACGCGCCGAATACCGCGTACTCCACCGCATGCAAGGCCTTATCGCTGAGACGGCTGACAATCGGCAGATGCTCTTCCGGGTGAGACAACGAGGAAAAATAAAAAATGACGCCGGCATATGCACACACCGGCCCCCAGTATCGCAAAAACATCAGCATTTCATTCCTTCATAGATGATCAGTACAACAACACGCGACAGATTCAGCATGCAGATTGCCTGCCCGCCACCCCTATGACATACTTTAATAATTCATGAGGAGAAATCACGGCCAATGAAGCATGTCCACGTATGTTTGTTCTGGCACATGCACCAGCCTTACTACACTGACCCGTTGGCAGGCTCGGCCGGCATGCCCTGGGTGCGCCTGCACGCCACCAAAGCCTACTACGACATGGCCTATCTCCTGGACCAATTTCCAGAGGTTCATGCCACATTCAATTTTACCCCATCGCTCCTCTTGCAGTTAGAAGAAATCGCGACCGGTAAGATCCGTGATCTCTTTCTTGAACACGCCCAACGGCCGGCGGCCAGCCTGACGCTTGAGGAAAAGGCCTTCCTGGTCAGTCACTTTTTTTCCGCCAATTGGGCAACGATGGTTCGGCCCTTCCCACGATACCATGAATTGCTGGTGAAACGAGGGCTGGACATACACGGACACGATCTGCGCCGCATCGCCTGTCAGTTTTCCCCTCAGGAACTGTTGGACCTACAAGTCTGGCACAATCTCGCTTGGTTCGGATATGGCACCCTCCGACAATATCCCCGACTGGCCACTCTGCGCCAGAAAAATCGTGGCTTCACTGAAGAGGACAAACATGAAATGTTGTCGATTCAACGCCTCGCCGTGCAAGAAATCGTTCCCATGTATCGGCGGCTCCTGGATCGCAAACAGATCGAGCTGACGACGACCCCTTTTTTTCATCCTATCCTGCCGTTGGTTATCGATACGGATATCAACCGGCGAGCGAGACCGGATCTCCCATTGCCGACTCGCTTTCGAGCGCGCGAAGATGCGGAATCGCAGCTTCGGCAGGCGGTGGAGTTTCATCACGCGACATTCGGTCGTCTCCCGATAGGCCTGTGGCCTTCTGAAGGATCGGTGTGTCCGGAAATGCTTCCGCTCGTCCATCAGACCGGCCTTCGCTGGTTGGCGACCGATGAAGGCATCCTTGCCCGGTCTCTGACGATGTGTAACCGACCATGGCACCGGCAGTCCGCGCTGTATCAGCCCTACCACATCGGTGATGCCGAACAGCCCCTCACGATACTCTTTCGTGATCGTGAAATCTCCGATGCCTTTGGGTTTGTCTATCATAAAACGACGCCCGAATCCGCCGCTGAAGATGTCACCCGACGGTTGCAGAACATCGCCCATGCTACGCCGCAGGATCGAATCGTTGTCCCCATCATACTGGATGGTGAAAACCCGTGGGAGTACTATCATGACGGAGGTGAACGATTTCTTTCTCTCCTCTACCAAGGATTCACCAATCATGATCTGGATCATGACGGACTGATAACGGTCCAAGCTGCCACGATTTCCGATGCTATTACCTCTGTGCCACCCACCCAACAGCTCCCCTGCCTGCATTCAGGCTCTTGGATCAATTCTGACTACAAGATCTGGATCGGGCACCATGAAGACAATCGTGGATGGGATCTGCTGAGTCTCACGCGGTCAAAACTCATGGAGCTTGCCCCGAATCTTCCGCCCGATCGTGCTCACGCAGCGTGGCAAGAACTGTATGCTGCCGAAGGCAGTGATTGGTTCTGGTGGTACGGCGACGATTTCGACACCGACTTCAAACCGGAATTCGACCGGCTCTTCAGAACGCATCTCCGCAATGTGTGGACACAGATGGGCCACCCTCCTCCTGATCAACTGAACCGCCCGATCTGCGACATGAGAGTCGGATCCGAATCCGACCTCGTCCACCAACCAGTTCAATTACTCACGCCCACCATCGACGGACTGGTGACCGACTTTTCGAGTGGCGCGGGGCGGGTATCATCACGACTCAGCCTCCGCTCGGAGCGATGTGGAAAACCGATCGGCTGTTTACGGCCATCCGATTCGGCTGGAACCTGGATCAGCTTGTGATCAGATTCGATCCCGACGAGATGATATTCAAGAAACAGGGCCTCAGAGTGGACATTACCGTGCAAAGCCCCCAGTCCGCATTTCGCCTCACCTTTCCCCTTGCTTTTCAGGGACCAGGAGAGTTTCTGCTGTCTTGCCAATCCTCACCAGAGACGTGGGAAGAGATCGGTTTCCATCGGACGATAAGTTCTCGCTCCATTACCGAATTGAGCCTTGCCTGGAAAGAGATTCGTGTTGAGCCGGGGCAGACTCTACAGATGTCGATCATCGTGCGAGAGCATGGGTTGGAAGTGGCCCGCTATCCCAGTCCCCTGCCGGCCGTCCTGACAGTACCTGGACCGGAATTCGAGGCAGAGTGTTGGAGAGTGTAATGAACGCTTGACGCTGAATACTGAGCGATGACTGTTCGCTATTCAGATGCCGATACATTTTGCAGTCCACATCACACATTCCGAGGGAGCCTATGCCGGATTTAAGACGCGATCCTATTGTCGGTCGCTGGGTGATCATTTCTACCGAACGGAACGGCCGGCCGCATGACTTTATCAAGCCGGAACCGGCTCGACCGCTTTCTACAACCCTCTGTCCCCTGTGCCCTGGGCAGGAACGGTTCACACCGAAGGAAATCATGGCCTATCGCCCCCAATCAGGCGATCCCAACTCTCCGAACTGGAGTGTCCGCGTCGTCCCGAATAAGTTTCCTGCCTTACAAGTTGAAGGAGACATGGGCCGCGAGGGAATCGGCCTCTATGATCGCATGAACGGCGTGGGAGCACACGAAGTCATCATTGAAACTCCAACGCATGA
>JAAUPT010000217.1 GCA_012032965.1 Nitrospira sp. | reverse complement strand
TGGAACCCGTGGACCATCAACATCGCACCGCCCGACCTCAAGTACGGCCTGGCGGCTGGCGCCGCTGAAAGAGGGCGGGCTGTGGCAGATCATCACCGTCTGCGCACTGGGCGCCTTCATCATGACGCTTATGACGACGATGACTTGCTCTTAAAGTCTTTCTATTCCGTATATCACAATATCTTCAAATCCTCGACTCATCTCCCACCTCTGTAGCTTAGTGTGGACCTCCGTTACACCTCACCTTTCAATCTGCACCTCGTGGTGAATGCCTTGGCTCAACAGATCCATCGCTTAGCTCAGCCCATACCTCCCTGAAGCTGTGATAAAGATATGTGATGGGTCGACCGGACAGTGTAGAATCTCAGCCACTATGGTCTGATAGAAGAGGGAGGAAGAATGGTCACGGTTCGGGAGCAACTGGCGAAAGCGTTCCATGACACTCAATCCTTTAAATGGGATCGTGATAAGGGATTCAAGCTCGCATCCGGCCAGATCAGCCCTTTCTACGTTGATTGCCGTGCTCTCATGGCGCATCCAGAAGCTCGTCGCTTAGTGGCTGAACTTGCATACGAGGCCGTAGCAGGAATTGAATTCGATTGTTTGGGTGGGCTGGAACTCGGAGCGATTCCGATCGCCATCACCATTTCAGATTTCGGCTGTGCCGCATCGCGTCAGCGCCTGTGGAGGACCTTTGTCGTCCGGAAACACGCTAAAGACCATGGCTTAGGAAAGTTGATCGAAGGCAGTATCAGTCAGGGTGATCGGGCGTTGATCGTGGATGATGTCCTGACGAGCGGTGGGTCCTTGCTCAAAGCGGTAGCAGTCGCGCGGGACGCCGGGCTTCGTGTCGATCATGCGTTAGTGATTGTGGACCGTCAGGAACAAGACGGAAAAGATCGGGTAGAGAAAGAGGGCGTTCGTCTTGTGAGTCTCTTAACTATCCAAGATCTCATGCAGACAATGCACCACGCGTAGTGCAACCCTAGCGCGGATAACCATATCTTCTTCTCATTTGCACTCAAACTGAATTCCCCACCGCCGCTCCTCGACAAGTTCTTGAGCTCCATCAAGCGGACTTACCACACGAGAGCGCCCCTTCGCTTCTCCCTCACGAATGATGGAATACGACCTGTCGGTACATTTCTCTTTCATGAGGTCGAGCGCATCCTTTCGAAACGAGGAGAGGATGGGCCCCTGTCCTTCTTTAAACGGATAGATGACCACCCCACCGGTGTCATGCTGTTGAACTATCTTTGCGCCATCGGCACAGCCCCCAACGGCTAGGCACGCCATTACCACAGCGGTTTTCACCCAAGAGGTGATCATTATCTTGGGCTCGCCCCAATCACTGTGGGCAAGGGGATATGACTGCCCGTGCCTCCAGCGAACAGACCTTTCCATGAAGCACGATTCTCAGTGTCCTTGTCTTTCTGCCAGAGTGATTCCAGAATGCGAACATCCGAGGAGGATCCTCCATCCATTGCCATCGCTTGACGCACAGCGGGAAGTACGTCCTTGAAACACCGACCGATATCGTATAATCGCGCGACTCCGAGGCTCTTAAAGAGAAGAATGTGTCCGCCTTTCGTTTCTGCAACAATCGTCTGATAGGCATATTTCCCGGTCTCTCGCACACGGACCTTCCCCGTTCGGTCAAGCAGCATGAGGGCCTGTGCTGCCTCTCGATAAGGTGGTCGCCCTTCATCGAAGACCTCAGAATCCAAATCAAGGACTCGTGCCTTTCGTAACCCCGAATCTGTCGGTTCCGCGACAAACAGCCCTTGCCACGATGGGTGGCGTCGGCTTCCCAACGGCCGCCCTTCCTTATAGAGAAGTCCAAGATACGCAAAGTTTTCTCTGAATAACCCTGCATTGAATACCACGTGGTGACCTGTTCGTTTCTGCCATTCGTCGATTCTAGGCGGCTCCGATAGCCCTTCCTGGGCGTAATAATGAATGGAGAACTTTGTCCGTTCAGGATCCAAATCGACAACCAGCATTCTAGGAACGATGGGGCATTGATCGTCAGCTCTCCACACCGAAACCCTGATACCATCGGAAAGCTCTATCCACGAGATATCCTCAGCTAAGCTGGGATTAGGGAGCACGCATGCGCCCATCAATAGGTATGTCGCTCCATAGATGCTCCATCGTGACGAAAGTCGTTTCGTGATCGTACTTCCCGCAGATGCCCAACCACGGAACGATTCTAAATATCGTCTTTTCATGTATCAGAATTACTTCACGATCGATGACCGCAATGGCTCCGATATTTGGCCTCTCCTCTTCTGATTGGAAGACTCGAGGTCCAGAACTTCGCGCACTTTGTCTGCTACCGCTTCTGGCGTGAATGGCTTTGCAGGTAGGCCCAAGATGGCTCACTGGCACTGATACCAACATCATCCATATAGCCAGAGATCAAGAGAACACTGAGCTCTGGCTTAATCACACGAAGATTCCGAGCAAGTTCCACGCCGCTCATTCCCGGCATGACGATATCGGTGAGTAGTAGTTGAAGTTTTTCATGTATGGGGTGGCCACAAGGCAAGCCTCCACACCATTTCGCGCTTCGACAATCCGATACCCACGTTTACGAAGTTCATCGCGAATCAGTACGCGAACATCCTCATCATCCTCTACAAGGAGAATCGTTTCATGACCTCCTAGTGATGGCATTGCTGGATTCTCATCCGATGGAACCATGACCGCGGTTTCCACACATGGCAAGTAGACATCAAAACGCGTTCCTTCCCCTATCTTACTGGTCACATCCAATCCGCCACCGCTCTGAGTAACAATGCCGAACACGGTCGAAAGCCCCAGTCCAGATCCCTTTCCCTCCGCTTTGGTCGTAAAGAAAGGTTCAAAAATATGCGACTGCACTTCTGGAGTCATCCCGCATCCGCTGTCAGCTACGGAAAGTCTTACATAGGCTCCAGGTGTGATCGGATTAATGTGGTACAACGGTGCGTGATCGAGATCTACTCCCGCGGTTTCAATCGTGAGTTTACCACCATTTGGCATCGCATCTCTTGCATTGACGACCAGATTCATCACCACCTGCTCAAGCCAGGACGGGTCAGTCTTAACTTTGAGATCATCGGCGCTCGGCCTCAACGTGAGTTGGATATCCTCTCCAATCAGTCGCCTCAGCATGGGTTCGAAGTCGACAAGGACGGTATTGAGGCTCAGCACCTTCGCCTCAGAGGGTTGTTTTCTGCTGAATGTGAGCAACTGGCGAATGAGAACCCTTGCTCGATCACCAGCCTTATGCATCTCCTCAACCCGGGCTCTGAGGGAATCATTCTGATCCATTTCACTGAGCAACACCTGACTTTGCCCCCATAATGACTGTCAATAAGTTGTTGAAATCATGAGCGAGCCCTCCGGCTAGACGACCGACTGCCTCAAGTTTCTGCACCTGTCGAAACTGCGCTTCGCTTTCCTCGAGTGCCGCTTCGGCCCGCACTCGCGCTGCTCGCTCCTGTTGCTCGCGCAGTACGCGCCGTACCGAGGGAAGAAGTCGCTCTAGCTCATTCTTGGGTATACAATCCGTCGCGCCACGATACAGCTGTTCGATGCTCTGTTTGCCCTGAAGGGTTGCCGAGACAAAAATCACTGGCACATCAGAAGCCAACCTTCGAGCCAACTCAAGAGCTGACTTTCCGTCTAACCGCGGAAGGCTGAATTCCGCCAGGATGAGATCAAGTTGACCTTCAGTGAGAGCCGACGTAAAGGCCTCGCGGTTCTCGATCCGCCGTATCACGCATGGAATGCCTCCATCCGTCAACATCGTCTCAATTCGGTCACTGACGTGCCGATTAGATTCTAAATGAAGGACTCGTAGTGGGGTGGTCATGAATGGGGATGGCTGGACCGGGAACCTTCAGGAGGGGGTTCGTTGATGACCCCCCAGAATGTACCTAGCTCTTTAACAGCCAACAGAAATTTGTGAAACTCAACGGGCTTGACCACATATGCGTTCGCTCCCAACGCATAGCTCTCAGCCAAATCCCGTTCTTCTCGTGACGACGTCAGCATCACGACTGGGATCGGACGAAGGTTGATGTCCGCTTTAATGGTACGCAAGACTTCCAGTCCATTGACCTTCGGCATTTTAAGGTCAAGAAACACCACAGCGGGGTTCCCTCTCAGACGTGACTTGAACTGCCCTCGACAGTACAAATAGTCCAACACTTCAGCCCCATCATGACAGAGGATAACTTTGTCCGAGATATGTTCCTCTTCCATCGCAGCAAGAGCAAGTTCAGCATCACGTGGGTTATCTTCGGCGAGAAGAATTGGTTTCGCCGCATTCATAATTCACTACTCCTTGCTGGCAACGAAATGAAGAATGTCGCTCCCTTATCTGGAACGCCTTCCGCCCAGGTCCGACCCCCATGGCGATGGACGATCCGACGTACATTCGCGAGACCGATTCCCGTCCCTTCAAACTCATCCGCGCGTGCAGCCTCTGGAACACCCCAAACAGCTTGCACGCATA
>JAAUPT010000216.1 GCA_012032965.1 Nitrospira sp. | reverse complement strand
TCAAACATTTCTTTGCGGAGGTTGTCAAATCCTGGGACAGCCAATTGGTTGGCAGATGTCCAGTGCAGCCCATTGGCATCTTTTTTTAAGCTTCTCATAGTCGAACGATGCCGGCGACACAACCCGGTCTTGCTCGTAACTGCGATTGAATCGCTGAACAAAATTGCGAAGAGCGTAGCTGGATGCAGCGATCTCATCGTCCGCGGACCCAGCCGGATAAGACGCATCAGCTTGCTCGCTTGCTGCAGAATTGTTGTCGTGACTTCCCTGGGTAGTGTCGTCCCCCCCGTCAGAAGTGTGCAGCCCCTGCGCACGACGGGCCCCACCAACCGCACCAGCGTCCCGGGCGGTAGCGCGACGGGTAAGTCCAGCAGATTTGATAGCACACAAGGCACAGCAACGTGGGCTAGGCAGCGCATCCGCAGACGCTGCATGGCGAGAGAGTTGCATCGCCATCGTGACCGTAGGCTGCATCACGGCAAAGTGTTGCGGAGCCCGGGACAAAGGGTCCGCAACGTTGGTCCTGCCGGGACGATAGCGCCATGTGTAGCTGTAACCACACGCAACATCTAGCCAACGTGCGCGTCGCTTCAGCGTGTGCGCACTAGTTGTCACGTCCAAATAGGTGTTTGGTTGGTGGTCCGTCACGATCGTGAAAGTTGCCCCCTCGAGGTAGCAACGCCATTCCCTGAGAGCGCAAATCACCGCCAACATCTCTTTGTCAGATGTGGAGTAGTTCAGCTCGGGACCCGACAACTTGCGAGAATAGTACGACACCGGGTGTCCATCTTGCATGAGGACCGCCCCAAGTGCCGGAGGGCTGTCACAGGCATCACTAACCAGCGTGAAATGCTTGCCCGGATCCGGAAGAGCCAGCACCGGAGCGGAGGTCAGAGCAGCCTTAACTGCTGCAAAAGCGGCGTCGCACGCGGGAGACCAGCGTTGCGCAAACCGGTCAGCCATTGCCCGCGTGTCCTCGGCGCTTACGCGGCGGCGTTGTCGAACACCGACTCGCTCTTGCTTTGATAGACCCTTCAATAGATCCGTGAGAGGTGCAACGGTAGCAGCGTAGCCCCTAATGAACTTGCGGAAGTAGTTAGCGAGGCCGAGAAACTGGCGCACTTCATTGACACCAGCCGGCCGTGGCCAATCCGAGAGGGTTTGAATTTTGCTCGGGTCAGGCTTGATGCCTGTGGCGGACACCATGTGACCCAGGTACTTGAGTTCCGGCTTGAAGAACTCACACTTCTTGTGTTTAGCACATAGCTTGTTCTCCCGGAGAAGCTGGAGTACCATTTCCAGGTGCTGGAAGTGTTCCTCCTCAGAGCGCGAAAATATCAGGATGTCGTCCAGATACACACACACGCACTTATTGAGATGCTTGCCAAATATTCGGTTCATCGCGTGTTGAAAAACCGCGGGGGCATTAGTTAAACCAAAAGGCAAGACACGCCACTCGAACTTGCCAAAGTGGGTGTTAAACGCCGTTTTAGGGACGTCGGTAGCCTGTAGCTTGAGTTGGTGGTATCCAGCCGCAAGATCAAGCGTGCTGAAATGAGTGGCACCGCTCAGATTGTCAATCAAATCGTCAATGCGTGGCATTGGGAATTTGTTCTTGACTGTTATCTTGTTCACGCCACGATAATCGATGCACATGCGCAAGGACCCGTCCGGTTTTGGAACGAACAGGACCGGGCCCCATACGCTGAGCTAGATTGCTCAATCCAGCCGTTAGCCAATGCCTCACGGACTTGAGATTCGATCTCAGCCTTCTCCTTTGGCGACAAACGGAAAGGTGGCCTGTTGTGTGGCACCGATCCCGGAATGATCGGTATACACTCCGGCGTCAGATCCCCCAAAGAGGAGGCACCTGTGCCTGTCAAGCTAGGAGATTGGAACACGTCCTGATATTCAGCTAGTAACGACTGAAGGCGGTCGTTGCGGGACTCGGCAGCTGGCTCGGCGTCATCCAGCTTCCGGGTCAGGACCACAAATGGGGAGGCACTCCCAAATTTTGGAGTCCGCAACAGCTTTGCAGCTGCAGCAGCGGTCATTACCCGGTCCTTAGCAGGCGTGGGCTCGACCGCGTACGCTGTAGACGGATACAGGCGACACTGCGACTTAACGAGTGTCAGCTTTGGTGGCCCAGGGGCCTCGCCATGGAGCGATGGCGTTCCATATTGCGCTTGAACCGCATTAGCTTTGCTCCAATCCTCCCCAAGATCACATCATAGCCTGGGAGAAGATCCGTCACCACCAGACTCAATGTTGTTCTGTGCCCTTGAATTTGTAGTTTGAGCTTTGAGCTGCCAAGTGACTCTACGACAGAGCCATCCGCCAATTGGATGGCAGCGCTTGATGGTGATGTAGCTATTCGGTGCGTGCGAATAAATTCGCGGCTGACAAACGATACGACCGCTCCAGAGTCCCACAAGATCGAGCAAGGGACGCCCGCTACCTTGCCATCAAAGACAAAGGTGTGCTGGGGCTTGGCAGATGCCATGGTGCACAACCGTCTCACCGCGGCCGGCAGAGTTTCGGTCTGCACGCAACCTGGGGCAGCTTTGCACGGGCTGTAAAACACCTGACATTTGATGTCCGATTCCACAGGCACCGGTTGCTTACTGAGCTCTGATAGCTGGAGCGTCGCAATAGGTACTAGTACCTTTTAGCTGTGGAGACCACGGCGTATTTGGCAGACGAGGGCATATGAGATATGAGTCTGTATCAGCGGGTTGCTCGGACTTGCACAGATTGAATTGGTTCAACACGGATGCCACGTGCGCATAGTCCAGACACATTATCACGTTTGTGCGACCCACAGCCGGCTCGATTGCCTGTGGCACATCAGGCAGGTAGCATCCAACCGCATGCTTACACGATTGCAAAACCGGAAGACTTGCGGTGCTCAGTAGCAAGGACCCTAGGGCGGTCGCCTCGTTTCAGTTTGACTGAGAACGAAAGGACACTGATTTCTTGGACTTCCCCAGGTTTGGGGTGGCGCCCATCAGACAATCCTGACCGGATAGCCTGGCACCGAACTTCGCAGCGCTCGGGGTCACAAGCGTGTCCGTTCTTGTGCTTGCCGTCCTTCATCTCCCACGCACATCGCGGACAACGCTCGAAATGTGAGAGCAGCCTCTCGTCACTCCAGCTAGCCTTGTCAACCAGTTCTTGCTGTTGCACTGTGCGCCTCGTCTTTGCCTCTGGACGAGTCGCAGCAGAGCGGGGCGCCTTAGGACGCGTCTGTGTTGGCGCGGGAGTTGGAGGCTGCCGCTTGGGCGGTGCGTTGGGCTGGCCGTTTGCGGCCTGCACTCGATGAGCGATCGTTAGTGCTTGCTGCACATACTGATCGAAGTCTGACTTTGGGTCAAGACTTAAGCCATACTCTGAGCTAGCTTTGAGCAGAATATTTGGCTTAGCTGCGTTGAGTTTTGAACGCAATGATGAGTACAAGAACTCATTCTGGTTCACACTAGTTGCCAAAGAGGAATGCATCACAAACGTTTCGAACGTTTTGATGTCAGCCACTAAGGTGTGTGGCGTGAACTGCATGCTGATAGCTTTGTCTGTGAAGTGCACACAGCTCTCAGCGAACAATGCGGACAACGCCTGCTTTAGCTCCAGCAGGGTGTTTGGCATGCGCGTGGTGCTTTTGCTGGCTAGCATGTATGCTGTGAGGACAGGGCCTTGCAATTTTTGACATATGATAGACATTTGCTGTGCTTCTGCTAACTGTGCAGCATGCATTTTCCAGCAACACATGTCAAACCAACTATGCAACTGTGTCACAAACATAGCGTCCACAACTTCAGATTTTTTGTTTGCATGACCGTAGAATGGTTCTAAGTTTGCCATACATTCCTTAGAGGACAACAAAGCATCTTTGTATGACACTCGGGCATTAGCCACCACCGGGGTAATAGCATTAGCTTCCACCGGGGTAATAGCATACGCACCGGGACGAGAGCGTGAGCGTGAGCTCGAGGCCCCGGAGAGCCCGAAAAGCAAAGAGTGACGATCATTTGTGTCATAATGAGCCATAGCATCAAGCACGGGGCTGGCGCGGACCTCACCGGTAAGCGTGCGGTTCGCGATTGCCTTGAGAACCTTCATGGTGCCATCAAGCTTGTCATGAATGCTCTCGTTTTGCCGCTCCATACGCTTGGTATGTGCCTCGATGTCCTTCTCTAGCGAACGGACGCGACCAAGGAGCGTCTTGATCTCCCCGTCGAGACGCTTGACGTCCTTTGGCGGGACTTCTTCTGTCTCGCCGTCCTCCATGGCTTGGTCATTCGCCACTAATTCAGCCTCTAGGGCTTTTAAGCTATCCATAAACTCATCGTGAGCCATGGCGATGGGGATAGGTTCGGGGCTCGAACCTCTCACCGAAGATACCAATATAACAAAACCTAATAATTACGTCGAATGCTCCTAAGACAGAAGCGATCTAGGACGGTCCTTGAAGGCTCGTAGTCATGTATTTCACATTACTACTGTCTGCGTCCCACCTCGCACAGAC
>JAAUPT010000215.1 GCA_012032965.1 Nitrospira sp. | reverse complement strand
TAGGGTTCGCAGCGGAGCTGTTCGTCATAAAATTCGACCTGGCTGGAAGCTTCCAGGATAGCCGACGGCCCGTGGTCCGATCCACGGATGTAGCTGGAGGTATGCTCGTAGGGAGCCGGCAGTACGTAGACACCAGCCCGGTCTGGATGGCACCAGGGTTCATCGATGCCGAGAAAGTTGTGGTTCGGCCCCTCCCAACCAGCGGGAAGCGTCACGAGCGTTCTCCCCTTAAGTTAGGTGATCAGTTGAGGCATCACCGACGCAGCCGACCCTCTCAAATCCTATCTGCGGGAACGGTTGGGAACATTCTCTGGTGGAATGAAGACGGCCAGCGCGATGACCGTTATCCACTTACCCTTCTTGCCGACGGCGGATTGGGTGATATTCAGCGTCTTGACGATTTTCCCACCCATCTTAAAGACCTGTTCGCGTTCTTTCCAAGCGACGTCCGGATCGAACTCCACGCCTAAGGTCGTTGCGAGCATCTGCGCGGCCAAATCTTCCGTATACTCTCCTGTCTCCTCATCCGTCTCACCGTGCGCATGGTGTTCTGAGAGATATCCGTACGTGCCGATGTTCGTGGGCTTCGCGAGGCGACCGACGCCGAAACCAGCTGGTTTCGTTCGTTGGTTTCTGAACGAGCCATCACGCAGAACGTAATCTCTCCAGGCTTCAACAGTTGCTCTCCGCGTTTCCGGGGGATGATTTTACAATGGGGTGGGAGGATGGAAGACACGCTGACGAGATTGCAGTACGCCACACCGGCGCTGCGCAACGCTTCTTCGAAGGAGGCCAATTTCTCCCTGTGAACTCCCACACCTCTCGTGAGAAACATATGCGTAGGTACCATCATCTCCCCTTTCGTCTGCGAATCGACTTTTCTGGCTGTTTGGAGGTTGTTTGGTGACGTGTTCACGAGCGGTCAGCCAGACAAACAAACCGGACCAGATTAACTGCAGTATCGGGCGCTTGTTGTAGCAAGATTGGGCCGGCTTCGCAATATATTCTATGACACTTTTTCGGTTGGGCCGGATGGCTCCTTCAAATTCATGATGAGCATGCGCGGCTCCGTCATATCTTCGATCGCCGCGCGGACGCCTTCGCGTCCTAAACCGGAATCTTTCACCCCACCGTATGGCATATGATCCGCCCGAAACGTGGGAATCTCGTTCGCCACGACTGCACCGACTTCCAGATGGCGAAAGGCATAAAAAATCTTATTGATGTCCTGTGTGAAAATACCGGCCTGCAGTCCAAAGTCCGACTGATTGAGCAACGCCACGGCATCACTCAGCTGTCGATAGGGCGTGACCGTCACGACCGGTCCGAACACTTCTCGGCACGAGACCTTCATCTCGGGGTTCACATTCGACAGCACCGTCGCCTCAACCAGCGATCCCGTCCGCCTTCCGCCCAACAACACGCGCGCCCCGTCTGCCACAGCTTCGCCGATCCAACCTTCGACCCGTTCAGCGGCAGCATGGTCGATGAGGGGTCCGATGCTCGTTGTTTCGTCGGTCGGATCCCCCGTCTTCAACCGAGCCACCTGCATGAGCAACTTGGTCGTAAACAGGTCGGCGATCGAATGGTGAACGAAGATGCGCTGCACGGAAATGCAGGTCTGACCGGCGTACCCAAATCCGCCGGCAGCGCAACGCTGGGCGGCAAGCTCGATATCAGCATCCGATTCGATTACGACACCCGCATTGCCGCCGAGCTCCAGTGTGACTTTTTTCTTTCCGCACTTGGCCTTCAACATCCATCCCACCGTGACACTACCGGTGAAACTCAGCAACTTGAATCGCGGATCGACCACCATCGTTCAGCCAAGAGATTGTCGCACGGCACGACATTGAGCCCTCCCGGAGGAACGCCCGCCTCTAAGGCAACCTCTCCAAGCAAAAGGGCGGTCAGTGGCGTTTGAGGAGCCGGCTTGATCAGAATCGAATTACCAGACGCGAGCGCCGGCGCAACCTTGTGCGCCACCAGATTGAGTGGAAAGTTGAAGGGAGTAATCCCGAGAATCGGACCGATGGGAAAACGGCGAAGCAGGCCGACATGCGTATCGAAGCCAGGAGTCCAATCGAGCGGTATCACTTCCCCCGGAATTCGTCGTGCTTCTTCGGCCGCGACCGTGAACGTTTGAATGGCTCGGCTGACTTCCCGCTTCGCATCGGTGATCGGCTTGCCTGCCTCCAGTGTAATCGTCTGCGCAAACTCATCTCGACGTTGATGGAGGAGTGCGGCGACCTGTTGGAGAATATGGTATCGGGCATGGGACGGTAGTTGGCCCATGGGACCAGCCGTGCTGGATGTCGATGCCATGGCCTGGTCGACGTCGAACTCCGTCGCTTGAGCGACCCGTGCGACAAGCTTCCCGGAGAACGGATCAACGACCGGGGCTGCAATCTGGCCCTGCTTCCATTGGCCATGAACGAGGAATGGTCGGGATTCCTGCACTGGAAGACTCGCTGGAGTCCGTCGTGACCTTGGTATTAATCCGCCGCTTCAATCGGCTCGGCAGATTCGACGGGAGGTGGAGTTGAAGTTGCTGTCTCTTGTGCGGCAACAGCCTTCGCGATCAGCTCTTCTGTTCCCCAATCGCGAATTGCCTCCAAGGTAAAGCCTTCATACGTTGACACACCATGACAGGACGGACAGTCCGGCATGGGAACTTTTCGGTAGAAGACTTCTGTTAGACACGACATACAGACCCAGAAGTCATCGTCACGATGGGAAACGGGCCAGAACGATTGTATCGACGCCATACGCCACCTTACCTTGCTTACGCAACTGAACTATTGAACCAGAACCCACATCAACATCGCTCGCGTAGGCCCACCCACCTCGAGCACAATCCTGCTACGGGTGGGAACTCGCCAGAAGTCGGTCAATTTCTTCCGCGAACATCTCGAAAGGAAATGCTCCAGGTATCGCGACGGCCGGTTCTTTCTCAGTCGGTTCACTGGCCGTTCTCATAAGAATGAACCCAGGAGTTCCATGAAACCCCCACCGGTTGGCTTCCTGGCGATCTTCGAAAATTGCGGTGGTGTATCGTCCATCCTTGAAACAGCGTTCAAATGCGGACTGATCAAGACCGATTGCCGATGTATGGCGAAGGTACACCTGCTTGTCAAGTCGGCCCCCTTCGGCAAACAAGCGATCATGCATCGCCCAATACTTGCCCTCCGCTCCAGCACAGCGCGCTGCCGCCGCCGCATCGACGCCAGGACTTGATCAGCACGGGGATAATCGCGGTAGATAAATCGGACTTTCCCGGTATCGACATATCGGGCTTGAATGCGCGGCCAGGTGTCTTTGAAAAATTTCAGACAGTACCCACAGGTAAAATCGGAGTATTCGATCAAGGTCAGGGGCGCATTGGCCTGCCCTCTCACCCGGACATCGGTATCCGGCGAATCTCCGGCGGAGCCTGCTGAAGACCATACGAGGATGCTACCAATACAGAGAGGAACCAGCCATCGGCTAATCGTCCGTCTCACGAGTGACGCACCACGCCAGCCTTTTTTCTCTCGAGAAGCCCCATCATTAACAAGGGCCATACAACCGTGGCATCGCTCAAGACTTCGGCGAATTGTCCACCGTCCTTGGGGGTCACAAACTTTCCCCAGGAGAGCCCTTCTTGATACGTACACCCACTAAGCCCGCCCCAATAGTCCGGTTCAGGACAGATCCTCACCCCATACTGAAATCGAGGCGGCTTCACGGAGAGGCCTAACCGCAAATTACCGATTTCGATGTACGGACCAACTTGTTGCGCCCAGTTCCGTGGGACGCCTCCTCCGATCGTGAAGATGCCAAGACGTTTGGCTGACATGACACGGTTAGCATAGCTATTGAGATCCAGATACGGATTAAACGACGGATAGGATTGCAGAATGGTTTGCAAGATAGCCAGATCGCCATGTTGTCCGGCCTGCGACCGAGCCCGATCGACCTCTCGAGCCATCGCCCACGTTCCCATATCGAGTCCCACTTCCGAGTCAGTGAACGCCGGGATATACACGGGCACCTTTTTCAGGTAGGCGCTTTTCAGGATGCCTTCGCCGTCAAACTCTTCGGCCAAGGTCTTCCCCCAATTCTCTTGTCAGGATCTCCGATGAGAGCGGCTGATCATCGTTGAGGCGCTTCACAGTTCGGGTGACGACATGCTCGACGTAATTCAAATTGGCTTCCATTTCGAGCGTGTCATAGACACGATTGTACCCCTTGCGGAAAAGCTCTTCATCGCTCATCGACGGGTCATGTCGATAGTGCGTCTTTCCAACAGACTCACTGAGCCCATGCGCCATCAACGCCCCGGTCGAAATGATGCAGTGCACCATGCCTTCATCGATCATCTTCGTGATGATCTTTCCCATCTTGGCAATGGTCATGGCGCCGGATAACGTCATGACGACTCGGCAGTCCGGATCCTCGATCATCGCCCAGAGCACATCGAAGGCTTTGCCGAGATGCCGTCCTCCAAAAGCGGTCTTACTCATGGCCTCGAGCAGTTCGCTG
>JAAUPT010000214.1 GCA_012032965.1 Nitrospira sp. | reverse complement strand
GTGCAGAAGACTTTTTCAACGAAAAGCTTTCCTTGACACTGTTCGAGAAGCTCATCCGTCGTCAGGTACACGAGTGAGCTATAGGGCTGACGCTAATTGTCGTCGCATCCACTTGTGACTCACTCCGGCCACTTTCTACGTGGAGTCACGGCTAGATCCGAGGGATACACAAACTAGTGGTGCGCATGGGCGGGAGCACGGTTGCCGGCACAAAAGCAGAAAAGTCATGACAAATCAGCAGGGTGGAGTACTTTTGTGTAAAGAAACGAAATATCGCGCATATCTGGTGCCACTACCAGCGAGAGGCTGGGAGCCACGTTCACGCTGGATTTACCAATGGCCCAAGCTACTGTGACGGACTCAAAGTTTTGAGCGGAGGAGCCATGCTCAATGATATGCATATCGCAACTTGTCACAACCGCCGTATCCTCGTCATCGACGACAATCTCACCATTCACGAGGATTTCCGAAAAATTCTGGCGGGAGCTACCGATTCCACCAATCTCGATCAGGCGGGGGCATCCCTGTTCGATGAAGCGCCCGTTCCCGCATACGGCAAGTCTTTCGAAGTGAGCTTTGCCGACCAGGGACAAATAGGCTTTCACATGGTGGAGCAAGCCGTCGCTGAAAAAACCCCATACGCCTTGGCCTTCGTCGATATGCGCATGCCGCCTGGATGGGATGGACTTCAAACGATCGAGCAGATTTGGAAAACGGATTCCTCTATTCAGGTGGTAATTTGCACCGCATTCTCCGACCGTCCGTGGCATGAAATAGCCGCCCGTGTTGGGAGAACCGATCGGCTGCTGATCCTTCGCAAGCCGTTCGATGCGCTCGAGGTGGAACAGTTGGCCGTCTCCTTAACCTATAAGTGGGAGTTGGCTAAACGCGCAAAAATGCGAATGGACGGCATCAACGCGCTCATCGACCTTCGGTACAAAGAATTGCTGCAAAGCAACGCGCGACTGAAAGAGGAAATAGCCACCCGCACCGTGGCGGTGTCGAATCCCAATGAGCAATTTCAGCAGTTGAATGAGCAGTTTCAACAATTCGTGAAAGATTTAAGGCGAGCGATCAACACCGCAGATAACGCCAATTGAGCCTCGGGCTGGTCCTGCCCCGCATGAGTCTCACGATGCTCCCACAACGCACTGTCAACGGACACCACCTAAACGTCCACTTATGGAGCGACGCTCTGCAGCTATCAGGCGAACCGCCTGAAGGAAGTGAACCGGCGGCCCGCTTCGGTGGCGATGTGCTTAGCAACAAATTTTATAAATTGCTCGGGAGGCAGAGGCTGGCTGACGATAAACCCCTGAACTTCTTCGCAGCCGTGTTCGCGCAGAAAGTCGAGTTGTTCCTGTGTCTCAACTCCTTCGGCTAAAATGCGTAGTCCAAGGCTGTGTGCCATCGCGATTACCGTTCTGGTTATCGTAGCGTCCCGATCGTTCGTCGCGATGTCTCGAATGAACGACTGGTCGATTTTTAAGGCATTGATGGGGTATTGCTGCAGATGACGCAATGAGGAGAAACCGGTCCCGAAATCGTCGAGCGCAAGCTGGACACCGAGGGCTCGCAAGCCCTGTAGGATCGTGATGGCGTGCTCGGGATTCCTGAACACGATCGTTTCGGTCAATTCTAAGTCAAGAAGTTCCGCTGGAAACTTCGTCTCCGTTAACGCGTGAGCGACTGTGTTGGTTAGATTGGCGTCATGAAACTGTGAGTCGGACAAGTTCACCGCGAGCTGGATAGATGTATAGCCGGCCGTTGACCAACATTTCGCCTGTGTACAAGCAGTCCGAAGCACCCATTCACCGAGTTCGGCTCCTAGCCCTACATCTTCAACGATCTGTAGGAATTTCCCAGGAGATAAAATCCCAAGCTTCGGATGGTGCCAGCGGAGTAGAGCTTCGCCCTTGACAATTTCGCCGGTTCGGAGATCGACCAGCGGCTGGAAGTATATCATGAACTCTTCACGGTCCAATGCGCGATGAAGGTCCGCCTCCAATACGAAGCGTTGCTCGGCATGCTCATTCATCGATGAGGAGTAGAATTTATATCCGTTGCGGCCCAGAGATTTGACGGAATACATGGCCGTATCCGAATTTTTCAGTAGTGCGTCCAAGTCAAGACCATCCGCGGGAAAACAAGCAATGCCGATACTCGCAGTCACGAACACTTCATGCTGTCCCAAATGGAAGGGTTCTGCTAATTCGCGCTGGATCCGTTGTGCCACCCGCCCGCCGTCTGCAGGATCAGTTAAGGTATTGAGCAAGACGGTAAATTCATCACCACCTAGGCGTGCTAAACAGGACTGCGAAGTAACATCGGTGTCACGGGCGACCGAGTCACTCGTCCTCACACACGTCCTGAGTCGCTCCGCCACTTCTTGAAGCAAGTGGTCGCCCATCTCATGGCCAAGGGTGTCATTGATGACTTTGAAACGATCCAGATCCATATAGAGTATGGCAATAATGACTTGATGGCGCTGCGCAAAAGCTATGGCTTGAGCTACACGATCTTTGAAGAGGTGGCGATTCGCAAGGCCGGTCAGGCTGTCATAGTACGCGAGAGAATGGATTTTCTCCTCTGCCTGCTTTCGGTTGG
Source organism: Nitrospira sp. (assembly GCA_012032965.1). Taxonomy (GTDB): domain Bacteria; phylum Nitrospirota; class Nitrospiria; order Nitrospirales; family Nitrospiraceae; genus Nitrospira_D. The sequence continues at coordinate 1,942 of JAAUPT010000214.1, read as the reverse complement.
TGATGTCATGGACAGTTGCCGCCATGCCCACTACGCGATTTAATTCATCACGTATAGGTCGCGTCAGACTTTCAACTACCAGCTGCGTGCCGTCAGGAAGGAGGATGCGGTACTCCTTACTGCGGTGGTGTTCTTGAGTGATGCCATCATGAAATAATTTGAGAACCCCATTCCGATCATCTGGATGTATCAGTTCGAGAACTCCGGTAAGGGTCTTCGGAACGTGCTCAGGTCTCCTGCCGAAAATGCGGGCGACTTGGTCTGTGCATTGTAGTGCATCGGAATGAGGTTCCCATTCCCAGGATCCGAGCCCCGCGATGGATTGAGCCTGACTGAGGTGAGCGACGGTTTTCGTTATGACAAGGAGCGCGTGATGAACGCGCAATAGGTATCCTATACGCGGTGCCAAGCCGTGAGGACGAATGGGCTTGACCAGGATATCTGAGGCGCCAGCTTCGTAACTACTGGTGATGGAATCCATGTCGTCGTCACTCATGACCATTAGAATAGGGACATGAGCACCCCCAGGCAATTGTCGCAACGCCGTGCAGGTCTCGGCCCCACTGATCCCAGGCATAGCGACATCAAGAAGGACGGTGTGTGGATGGACAGTACGAAAGATTTCAAGGGCACTCAATCCGTCAACAGCTTCTTCAATCCGGAAGTCAGACGACTCTAACCCTTTACGAATCAAGGAACGATCGGCGGGATCGTCGACGACGACGAGAATGACTGGCCGGGAGGGTGCAAGATCGTTGAACATACTCATTCAGTTTCTTCTAACTTTTCGTACGTCGATAGCAACATACCATCAAACCTCATTGGCAAATATGAAAAGCGCAGTATATGCAACTGTTACGGTCGTGCTTGCAACGAGCCCGCCATTCCCAAAAATCGTTCAGAACTGTCATAACGTGTCCTCTGGCCGATAGCCGCTTAGACGAGAAACCCAAGCTCCTGACCCAACCCCATGTGCTGATCATCGATGAGATTGGTTACATCCCGATCGATCGGCAGGGGGCCAAACCGTTCTTTGAGTTCGGTGCACGCACCGGGTACCGCACCGCGCCGATGGCAACCAGCGCATCTGCTGGATCTCCTGCAGGATCGAAGTCGGCAAGACCAGACCTTTCGTGCTGACCGTATCGCAGCCGAATACAGGTCCAAGTGCGTAATCGCTTGTCCCGGTCGTCGATACTGGCATGCGCGTTATGGTCGTGCCAGAAGAGGGCGTTACGATTGTCTCGATCAACGGCGCGGTGGTCAACGGAGACAGGGGCGCAGGCAACACCGACACTATAGGGCAGATCAAGGTCGTTGTGCGCGTGGACGACGAGACGGCTGGTTCTTCAGAGGGGATTATCTGCATACTGGCGGGCGGCACCGCCGAATTGACGCGAGCGAAGTTCGAGATCTTCAAGTCTTGAGCGGCCGATCTCGAAGATTATGAGTGCCCACGAGCTATCGCCGTACGAAGAGGCAATCCAAGCACGCCAGCAAGTTACTAGTAGGCTGGCGAGAGAGGCTGCCACGTAGGTCAGGGCGGCAGCGGTGAGGATGCTGCGAGCGCCTCGCTCATCTTCGGGCGACAGATAATTTCCCTGTCGGAGAACGGGAAGGGCACGTCTGAAGCTGGCGTCCCACTCGACTGGAAGCGTGACGAAGTGGACCAGCGTGGGAGATTCCCCATGGTCGCCAGCCCCCGCTACCATGACGAAAATGCCTGCCGTGGGGGTTCGGGCAACGGCCGCCGCGATCGGAATTCCCATCATCAGGACCACACCGACCTTCTGCGCTCCCTGCGCGACCCGCACGAGCTTGGTGCGCTCCGCGAGGGGCTGGTAAGCCGAGGTGGTCTTGAATCGCGTGTCCGACCTCGTGGGCGGCGACCGTAATCGCTGTGAGGGATTTCCCATCGAATATGGTGGGCGTGAGGCGGACC
>JAAUPT010000009.1 GCA_012032965.1 Nitrospira sp. | reverse complement strand
GTCTGAGCTCGGTGACCAGCAATCCGGCCTCGGGCAAGGTCTGTCGCGAGAACTGTTGCACCTCGGGCCTGGCTTCATTGACGACCGTTCCAACCGTCTTGCTGGTCCGAGCGAGTTCGTCCGTCGCGGTGCCCAGAGCGGCGACACTCTTGTTGATTCCTGCAAGTAAGGTAGGAACCTGCCCATTCAATGACGTCGTCAACTTGACAAGATTGTCCGCACTTCGAGCGGCGCCGTCCAAGCTTTGCTCGATCTGCACCTTATGAGCCGCAATGGTTTGGGCGACATCAGAGAGGTCCTTTATCGTTCGCTTCAGCATCATGTGATTCTCTTCATCCAAGACTTTCGCCGCCCCCTTCGCTGCCACATCAAGATCGCCTAGGAGTTGGGCCACACTTTCTTCCGAAAGCAAGCGTGAAATCGCTTCATCCAAGCGGAAGAACAAGGAGGGCCCGGTCTTGATGACCGGATACGCCTGTCCTTCCTCAGCTTGCAACGAAGGAGCATCCCGGCTTCCTCCAGTCAAATTGATGGTTGCCAGACCGGTGAGCCCCTGGGTTTCAAGGATGGCAATGGTGTCCGTTTTAATCGGCGCCCCTCGCTCAATATCCAGCGTCAGGAGCACCTCCTTCGGATTGTCAGGGCTCAGGGCAATGCTCCTGACGCGGCCTACATCGACGCCCCGATATTTGACGATGGAATTGACGCTCAATCCTGCAACCGATTCCTTCATATAGGCCACATACCGGTCGTAGGAGCCTCGATAGTCGGACTTTCCTAACCACAAAACTCCGGCCAGTATACCAGCCCCGAGTAATGCCACGAACGAGCCGACGAGAACATAGTTGACCTTGGGTTCCATCCTGTTGCCTTTCAGTTGCTCGTCAGTGTCATGCCGGATCTGTGGTCGAGTCGTGATGGCCTCTGGTGTTCCATGCCGCCTGTTCTCTCGCCGCCCGCCCGCGGGGACCATTGAAGTATTCACGGATGACAGGATCGTCTGAACTCGACAACTCCTGCATGGTTCCCACTCCCAGCACCTTCGCGTTTCCCAACACCGCCACGCGATTGGCGATCCGCCACAGCGAATCCAGATCGTGCGTGACCATGACGACCGTCAGTCCAAGGAGACTCTTTAACGAAAGCACGAGATCGTCAAATCCCGCGGCTATAATCGGATCGAGCCCCGCCGTCGGCTCATCGAGAAAAAGCAACTCTGGGTCCATGACGATAGCCCGGGCGAGCGCGGCCCGTCTCCGCATGCCTCCGCTGAGTTCGTTGGGATATTTGGCGGCACTGTCGGGCGGCAATCCCACCATGGTAATTTTGGCCGCGATAAGATCACGGATCAGCGCCTCGCTGAGAGTGGTATGCTCGCGCAACGGCACGGCGACGTTTTCCGCGAGCGTGAGCGAGCTAAACAGGGCGCCATGCTGAAACATCACACCGAATCGACGGTGGATCGGATGGCCATCGCCCCTTTCCAACCGTCGGCTGTCCAATCCGAACAACCGGATTGTTCCGGCTGAAGGCGTGATCAAACCGATGATCTCCCGCAACAACGTAGTCTTGCCACAGCCATTACCACCGGCAATCGCAAAAATTTCCCCCGGTTGATAGACAGGCTGACATCCTCATGTATGATGGCCTCTCCAAACTTCGTGGCGACGTGGCTCACTTCAATCACCGGTGTCTCAAGCTTTGCGACTGGAAACATCAGGGACAACCTCTAGGTATGCGTACGCCGATCACAGGTCCCACAAGTTAAGCAGAATACTGCAAATCGCATCGAGCACGATGACGAGGAAAATGCCCTGCACCACACTGAAGGTGGTGTGTCGGCCGACGTCATCCACGCCACCCCTAATCTGAAATCCTTGGTAACAGCCCACCAAGGCAATGATCGCCGCGAAGAACGGCGCCTTCCCCAACCCGATGAGCAAGTGCCGCAACGGCACGGCTTCCTCGAATCGAGCGATAAACTCCGCAAAACTCACGTTGAGCTCTCCTAAGGCAATCAACATGCCGCCGAATACGCCCACGACATCCGCGAAAACCGTCAACAAGGGAAGGGCGATGACGAGGCCGATCACCCGCGGAAGCACGAGCAGGTTCATGGGCGAGATGCCCAAGGTCTGCACCGCGTCCAATTCTTCTGTGACCTTCATCGTGCCGATCTCGGCCGCAAAGGCTGAACCCGAACGGCCCGCGATGAGGATCGCCACAATCAGCGGCGCAATTTCACGCAACAGCGAGATGCCGACCAGATCCACGATGAAAATGTTCGTGCCGAACTTACGGAGTTGCTCCGCAGCCTGATAGGCAATCACGATACCCACCAGAAATGTCAGTAGGCCGGTGATCGGCAAGGCGCGTACTCCATCCAATTCCACGATCCGCAAGAGCGCCCGCCATCGGATGGAACGCGGCCGTATCAGTGATCGGCCCAATGCGATGGTGCTCTCCCCAAGAAACGCAAGCGCGCGAAGAACGGAGGCTCGCCGAGACCGCATAACTTGAGGAAGAGCCTTGGCCCATCGGATCCTTCTCCGTGGGACCGTTTCTCCCGGCTCCAGGGCAGGCCAGTGCGTTTCGATTTTCCTGAGCAGTTCCGTGAACTCTGGCTTGAGCCCTTGGAGTGACGTTTGTTGTCCCTTACGACGTAAGTCGCTGATGCAACGCAGCAGCATGAGCGCGCCGCCCGTATCCATGGCGGTCACCTCGTCGACGTCGCAGAGAACGGAGGGCACATTTGGCCATCGAAGCGCTCGACTTCCTCGCTCCAGCTGAGTCAGGTTCGGAAGGATCCAAGCGCGCCGCAGCGGATCACATTATCCTCGACCGAGATAGTTGCCCGTGGTTCCATCGGTCACACGCCGTCGGTTGATCGGACTCCTCATAAGTCTGAGCATCACATCTGTCCAATCCGTGTCAGAAAACCGTAAGCAGATCCTCGAGCACACTCTACGTGCCATCTAGAATCGCCTTCAGCTCAGCCCCGGTAATGACTTCGCGTTCCAGCAGAAGTTTGGCGCCCTGTTGGAGTGCGGCCTTCCTTTCTTCCAGCATGTGCCTCACCCGCCCGTACTGCTCATCGATGATTCGCCGCACTTCGCAATCGATCTCACGGGCGGTTTCTTCGGAGTAATCGCCTTTTTCTGACGCGACAGGAAGTTGGAGGAACTGGGGCTGTCGTTCTCGTTCCAATGTGATGGTGCCCAGTTTTTCGCTCATTCCATAGGCTTTGACCATGCTTTTGCAATGTCGGTGGCTTTGAGGAGATCGTTCTGCGCTCCCGTGGAGGCCTCGCCGAAGATGGTTTCTTCGGCGATCCGTCCACCGAGTAACACAGCAACTTTGTTCTCCAATTCAGATTTCGTCATGAGAAAGCGGTCTTCCGTCGGAAGCTGCAATGTATAGCCGAGCGCCGCCACACCACGTGGAATAATCGAGATCTTCTGCACCTGATCCATCCCCGGCAACGACATGGCAATGAGGGCATGACCCGTCTCATGGTAGGCCACCCGCTCCTTTTCCATCTTATTCAAGACGCGATTCTTCTTCTCCAAGCCTGCAATGACTCGCTCGACCGCCTCCTGCAATTCTGAAAAACCGACCTCGTCCTTGCCACGTCGCACAGCCAGCAACGCCGCCTCATTGATGATGTTGGCCAAATCGGCTCCGGAGAACCCAGGGGTCATCGCGGCGATATTTTCGAGATCGGCGTCGGGACCAAGCGTCACCTGTTTAGCATGCACACGAAGAATGGCGAGGCGACCGATCTTGTCCGGACGATCCACCACCACATGTCGATCGAACCGGCCGGCCCGCAGCAACGCAGGATCGAGAATCTCGGGGCGATTGGTCGCTGCCATGAGAATGACCCCGATACGAGGATCGAAGCCATCCATCTCGACCAGCAACTGATTGAGCGTTTGCTCCCGCTCCTCATGCCCCATGGGCCCCGCCCCACGGGCTTTTCCGAGTGCATCCAACTCATCGATGAAGATAATGCAGGGTGCTTTGAGCTTTGCCTGATCGAAGAGATCACGGACCCGGGCGGCCCCGACCCCGACGAACATTTCCACAAATTCTGATCCGCTGATGCTGAAGAACGTCACGCCGGCCTCACCGGCAACAGCACGGGCCAGCAACGTCTTGCCGGTCCCCGGAGGTCCAACGAGCAGGATCCCCTTGGGAATCTTGCCGCCGAGCTTGGTGAACTTCTCCGGCGTCTTGAGGAACTCGATCACCTCACGCAGTTCGTCTTTGGCCTCGTCCACACCGGCGACATCCGCAAACGTCACCTTGATGTCCTTCTCTACGTAGATCTTCGCTTTGGATTGCCCGACCTGCATGAACCCGCCCTGCGCCTGTCCCAATCGTCGAAAAATGAAGAACCAGATACCGACGAACAGAGCAACCGGGATAATCCATGATAAAAGATCGCGCCAAAAGGTGGATTCAATGACGCCCGTAAAGGTGACTCCGTGTTGATTGAGTTCACGCACGAGATCAGGGTCTTCGACCCGTACAGTCGCAAAGGCTTTGGGTTCTTTCAAATCCCCCTCAGGCTTTAATGTTCCGGTCAATACGTGGCTGGTCACGGAGACTTCTGCGACCTTGCCCTCCGTGACCAATCGCTTGAATTCACTGTAGGGAAGCTCTTCGACCTGGTTCAGAGCCCGAATAAAGTCATGCACGAGCACTACCGCCATCATGGCCAGAAGGATGTACCAAATGGAAAAGGAGACTTTTTTATTCATCGGCCTTGCTCAGGACTTGCAAATGCAGCATGGACTCATTCTTCCACCCTCGCAACACCCTAGAACATGAAATACGCGCCGACTCCAAATGATTCGGTCTTCTGGGAGTAGAAGAATTGCCCATAGGGATTATAGCCGTGATAGTAGTTAAAAAGAATCCGAAGACGCTTAAAAGTTCCGACCCGAGACATATCGAAGCCCATCAGCAAATTCGTGTTGATGTGCCAGCCCTGCTCTTCAACGGACTTAAAGTCCGCCGTCAGGAGGGGCCAAAAGAGGATCGGATGCGACAACAGACCAAAGCCGTAGGATCTCCCAAAAGGGGTTGGAGTTCGCGCTTCGAATCCCCATTGCGCAGTATTGCGGTCAATCGTGACCGGTTGACGATTGACCATCACCGCGCCGCCTCCATATAGGCGCAACCATTTCTGGACGTCGTAGGAGACAATCATGTCCACTTCTTCAAACTGAAGTCCGATCGACTGGAAGCCGGGATTAGCTCCCAGGAACTCATCCCCAATGTGACTGCTCTGGTGATAAAAGCGAAGTCGCGCAGACCAGTTTCCATGACGCCAGGTTACCGGAACGCCCACATTGAAGTCGACATTGATGAGCGCGGAATTCGACGCATCTAGGTCAAATTGTGCAAAAATCCCCGCGAGTAAGCTGATCTGCCATCCGTTACAGCCCGTGCGCCTGGTAAAAAATCCAAAATTCTCTCCAATGCCTATCGATCCGATGTTCGCATTGGTCCGTTCGTTGCGTGACTGCGTCGACTGCCAGAGGGCGAAGAACTGAGGTTGCCTCGGATCAGCCAAAAGCGGTTGAAAAAGATCGTCCGAGGGAAACCATTCATTGGCAATGTTCTCCCCGTCCGATCGCTGGTACCGACAATCAAGCACATCTCTTGGCGTCGCGTCATCCATCCTCTTCTCGCTCGAATCAGCCGCGTACGCCGGTCCTCCGAGCAAGCACACGATAATCAATACCCTGACAGGCCATCGTTCATGAAACACTCCCCGACCCATGTAGTTCCTCCCATCCAAAGTTCTTGTGTGGTACAGGCTGGACGCCGCTTCCAATAACACATTTCGGATGAGAAATTCACATGGTTTTGTCGAAGTCCGCAGGGGTTGCCCGCGCAGATGATCGCTACAACGAGGAACCAGCAGCGAAGGTCAGGTGATTCTTCCAGTGTGCAGAAAAACGAAGCTCGTATCCTTACCTGCAACCGTGCCAAACCGATAACCAGGAGGGAAGGCTTGCTCGCTCATACACGTGCCTTTCTCGTTGACCGCCTGTTGTCATTCCACTTCCACTGGCTGATCTCCGGCATGTCTTCTCCATGCTGCGCGATGTACTGCTTGTGTTCGATGCGCTTGTCACGGAGGGCTTGCTTGGCATAGTCGGCCTGAGAGCCATGAAGCGGTATCCGATCGATAACATCTGCGACCAGATGAAAGCGATCGATATCGTTCATCACTGTGATGTCGAAGGGAGTGGTCGTCGTTCCCTCTTCCTTATACCCACGCACGTGCAAGTTCTTGTGATTCGTCCGCCGGTAGGTCAGTCGGTGGATGAGCCAGGGGTAACCATGAAAGACAAAGATGATTGGCTTATTGGTCGTGAACAGTGCGTCGAAATCTCTATCCGACAATCCGTTCGGATGCTCGGCTTGCGGCTGCAGCTTCATCAGATCGACCACATTGATCACGCGAACCCTGACATCTGGCAGATAGGTCCGCATCAAGGACACGGCCGCCAGCGTTTCCATGGTGGGGACATCGCCGCAACAGGCCATCACCACATCCGGCTCGCTGTCCTTGTCATTACTGGCCCATTCCCAGATGCCGATGCCAGCCGTGCAATGCGTGACCGCCGCATCCATGTCGAGCCATTGGAGTGCCCGCTGTTTGCCCGCCACGATGACGTTCACCTTGTTGCGACTGCGGAGACAATGGTCGGTGACGGACAGGAGTGTATTGGCGTCGGGCGGTAGATAGACGCGGATCACTTCGGCTTTCTTGTTGACCACGTGATCGATAAAACCCGGATCTTGATGACTGAAGCCGTTGTGATCCTGCCGCCAGACGTGGGAAGACAACAAATAGTTCAGCGAGGCGATCGGTCGTCGCCATGGGATATGGTTGCAGACCTTGAGCCATTTGGCATGTTGATTGAACATCGAGTCGATGATGTGAATGAAGGCTTCGTAGCAGGAAAAGAAGCCGTGCCGGCCGGTCAGGAGATAGCCCTCCAGCCACCCCTGACATTGGTGTTCGCTGAGCATCTCCATCACCCTCCCATCCGGCGCCAGATGATCATCATACGGAAGGCGGTCCGCCATCCAAGCCCGGTTGGTGACTTCCAAGATGTCTTGCCAGCGATTGGAATTGTTTTCGTCCGGACTGAAGAGGCGGAAATTCCGACTCCCCAAGCTCAGCTTCATCGTATCCCGTAAGAAGGTTCCCATCACACGTGTGGATTCCGCTTCGACGACGCCGGGTCCCGGAATCCTGACGGCATATTCGCGGAAATCAGGCAGACGCAGATCTTTGAGCAGCAGGCCGCCGTTCGCGTGCGGATTCGCACTCATACGACGGTTTCCGCTTGGGGCCAGCTCCGCCAGCTCAGACTGAAGAGCCCCTGTCTTGTCGAACAACTCGTGGGGTTTGTAGCTCTTCATCCACCGTTCAAGGATCTTAATATGCGCGGCGTTGTCCATGTCCCCCATCGGGACTTGATGGGACCGCCAGTAGTCTTCGGTCCGCTTCCCGTCGATCTGTGGTGGGCAGGTCCAGCCTTTGGGCGTCCGGAGCACGATCATCGGCCACAGCGGCCGCTCGATGGAGCCATCTCGGCGTGCAGCGGCCTTAATACCTTCGATATCTTTCAGGACGGAATCAAGTGTGTCCGCCATGAGGCGATGCATCTCCCACGGATCGCTGCCCTCGACATAACGGGGGCTATACCCATAACCGCGCATCAGGTGATCCAGCTCGTCGTGACTGATCCTGGCCAGCACGGTCGGATTCGCGATCTTGTAACCGTTCAGATGAAGGATGGGGAGGACGACACCGTCGGTGACCGGATTGAGAAACTTATTGGAGTGCCAGCTCGTCGCGAGCGGGCCAGTTTCCGCTTCGCCATCGCCGATGACACAGGCCGCAATGAGATCCGGATTGTCGAAGACGGCTCCGTACGCATGTGAGAGCGCATACCCCAGTTCGCCACCTTCGTGGATGGAACCCGGTGTCTCCGGTGCCACATGGCTGGGAATACCGCCGGGGAAGGAAAATTGCTTGAACAGGCGTTTCATCCCCTGCTCGTCCTGCGAGATATGCGTATAGACTTCGCTGTAAGTGCCTTCGAGATAGGCGTTCGCGACGAGTCCGGGACCGCCGTGACCAGGCCCGGTGATATAGATCATATTGCGGTCCTGTTCCTTGATGATGCGGTTCAGGTGCACATAGATGAAGTTCAACCCCGGCGTTGTGCCCCAATGGCCGAGTAGGCGCGGCTTGATGTGAGCCCGTGTGAGCGGTTTCTTCAGCAACGGGTTGTCGTAGAGATAGATCTGACCGACAGACAAATAGTTGGCCGCTCGCCAATAGGCGTTCAATTTCGCTAGTTGGTCCTGATTCAACGTCTTCGGCTTTGTTCGTTGCATAGTCTCCTCATATTGCTTCGTCATGACTCAGCTTCTATCACCTCCACCACGGACCGGGCGATTTCACTTTCTTCATCCGTATGAATGACCCGCACGGTTACGTGGCTGCTTTCCGTGGAAATTACGGCTTCGCCGGCCTCATTGCGCGCGGGATCGATGACGATACCGAGAAATTCTAATCCTTCACAGATTCGCGCTCGTACAATCGGCGAGTGCTCTCCGATACCCGCGCTGAATACCAGTGTATCCAACCCGCCCAAGGCCGCAGCCAACGAACCGATGGCTTTTTTCGCATGATAACAAAACAGCGCGACCGCCTCGGCTGCTCTCACATCGTTCCGTTCCTCCTTGAGGAGATCACGCATATCGGAACTGGTCTCCGAGACTCCGAGCAAACCCGACTCGGTGTTGACCATCCGATGGAACCGATCCACGCTCATGCCTTCCATCCGAGCCAGATAGGACACAAGGCCCGGATCGAGATCCCCGATCGGCGGCTCATCGGCAGGCCGGAGGTCGGCGTAAAACCCATGGTCGTGTCGACAGCTCTCCCATCCTTGACTGCGGCCATGCTCGCGCCATTGCCAAGATGGGCCATGATGACGCGACCGCTGACTTCGTGTGGAGCACCGACCCGCTCTAGCTCTCTCATGAGAAAGGCATAGGACAGGCCATGAAATCCGTATCGTTGAAGGCCCAGTTTTTCATACCGCCGGGGAATCGAGATGAGACGAGCCGCACGCGGCATGTCGCGGTGAAATGCAGTGTCGAAGCAGGCGACTTGCGGGAGATGAGGGTATCGTTGAGCAAACCCCTGGATTAATTCGATCTCACCCGGGAGATGTTCAGGATCGTTGGAACTCAACCGCTGCAGCTCGTCGATCACAGCCGGCGTCAGTGGTTGAGGAGCACGATAGTGCTGGCCGCCATGCACGACCCGATGTCCGATCGCGACCAGTGGACAGTGCCTCAACCGGTCGGCGATACAAGTTAGCAGGAGCTCGATGCAGGCAGCATGGTTCGGCGCGTCTACGGACCGAGGCCCGATGGTGCCGGCTCCCTCAGGCGTCCATCTCAGTGTTGCTTCCGGTGATCCGATACGATCGATCGAACCCGCCAGCTCACGAACTGGAGCCGTCCCGATGCGAAAGAGCGCAAACTTGAGCGTCGATGATCCTCCATTGATCACCAGAATCCAGCCGGTACTGGAAGCGGACGTTGAATCTGTCATGACGGTTCCATCTTCAGGCTCTCGATCAAGACGTGCCGCTACTCACGTCGGAGATACTCCCCGACCAGTCGGTATGCATTGTGGAGATACTGGGCCATCATCCTCTGGGTATTAAAGAACCCGCCGTTCAAGGCAATCGCATGCCGCATGATCTCGATGAATCGTTCGCGATCCTGGTAGTAGCACGGCAAGACTTTCCGTTCCAGCTTGTCATACAGCGCCGCAGCATGGCAGGCATCAATGTCCCCGCTCGGCTCGATACAGCTTTCGATCCGATCACCGATGGACCACCCGGTCACGTCCTCCACATGGCCCTCGACCCACCACCCGTCGAGAACGCTCAGACTCGGCACTCCATTGACCGCCGCCTTCATACCGCTGGTTCCTGACGCCTCCATCGGAGGAAGCGGCGTGTTGAGCCACACGTCCACTCCGGCACAGAGCAGCTTTGCGAGCGTCATGTCATAATTTGCGAGATACGCGACTCGAACCTTACCCCGCAAGGCATCGCGGAACTCATGGATTCTATGAATGATGTTTTTCCCATCCTGGTCACATGGATGCGCCTTGCCGCCGAAGACGATTTGGACGGGTCCGACCTGTTCGGCTATCCTGGCCAGCCGCTCAATGTCATGAAAGATCAAGGTCCCTCGCTTATAGGCTGCGGCGCGCCTGGCAAATCCAATCGTCAACACATCGCGATCGAACCCGGCATTCGTCTCGCGATTCACATACTCGACGAATGTCCGTTTGGCGGTAGAATGCGCGCCCCAGATTTCCTGAGTCGAAATCTTGATCGCGTACCGAAGCGAGAGGTGATCGCGCCGCCAGTCCGGCAGATGCCGATCATAGAGCGATTGAAAGGCGGGAACGGCCCAGGTCACCGCATGGACACCGTTGGTAATCGAGTGAATCGGGTAACCGGGAAAGAGGCTGTTCGAAACGTCGCCGTGTTTCATGGCGACCCCGTTGACGAATCGTGAACCGCGCAGTGCTAGGTGCGTCATGTTCAAACTGTGGTCAGGACCATAGGCCTTGAGCCATGCCCAGCGCCGGTCGCCGAGCGCGCGGTGAGCACGGTCGTGGGAAAATTGATCGTGACCCGCCGGAACAGGCGTATGGGTCGTAAACACACATTGTTCCCGAACGGCGTCGATGAGATCGACAGGGACCCCCTGTTCATGAGACCGAGATGCCAGTTTTTCTTCCAGCAAGGCAAGGACGAGCAAGGCCGCATGTCCTTCATTCATATGGAGCCGGCGAAGGTGTCCGTAGCCGAGCGCCCGCAGCATGCGGTAACCGCCGAATCCCAGCACGATTTCCTGGCAGAGTCGATAAGACTCGTCGCCGCCATAGAGCATGTCTGTGAGAGTCCGGTCCCACGGCTGATTCTCTGGGAGATCCGTGTCCAGCAGGTAGACAGGCACCTCGCCGCCCAACTCACCTCTCACGCGGTATTGCCAGGCCCCCACATGCACCGTACGGCCTTCGACGTCGACCGTGACGCGTTGGCTCACAGGATTGCAGAAGTCATTGATCGGCCAAGCCACCGGCTCTTCACGTTGCCAGCCCTGTTCGTCCAACCGTTGATAGAAATGTCCGCGGCGGTGCAGAAGCGTGACGGCTACCATGGGAATTTTGAGATCGGCAGCCGATCGAATCGTATCTCCCGCCAGCACACCCAGTCCACCCGCATACGTCGGCATAGCGGGGTCCAGGCCAATTTCCATGGAGAAATAGGCGACCAGCGGACCTTTTGCTCCGGCCACCTCTCCGATCAGTCCATTAGACATCTCGATACCTTCCAACAGTTCTAATCTAAGGAGGTCTCTCCCTTAAGACAACCCAAATGCGCAGGTTTGATTGTTTTTCGCAAAACCGTCCACGGAAAGCGGACTACACCACGTGCTCTTCCCGCAACTTCACCACCAACTCCTTTTTCGTCATCAGAATGGCCCCGAGCCCTGCCGCGATCGTCGCTAGCGTGAGCAGCGCTCCGACGACCGGCACGAGAGAGAGGATGAAATAGGTGACAAGCCCTGTGACGAAGGCCCATGCAGCTGAAGAGGAACCCGACACCAATCTCAGGAGCCGTTGGCCAACCCATAGCACGACGAACACCCGTCCCAGATACAGAGTGACGACATACATCGCGGCCAGCATGAGGCCGATCGGGATTCCCAGTACCGAAACCATGCAGAGGAGAATCAGCAACGGAACGCCGAACAATAACAGCCCGCCGACGCCGAGCACGGCCCATGGTTTTTCCTGAATCATCGACGCAACCCTCGGCGTAAATGCCGGGTAGATGCGCAGCAGCAGAAGGCCGAGCACCAAGGTCGAGGCAAAGCTGACCATTGCGGCAAGGAGCTTCATTCCCGCAAGCCCCCGTTTGGCCTCCTCGCCTGTGAAGACTTCCGGGACGGTGTGCCTGGTGACCGTGCCAAGCACGGTGGCTCCTTCGTCAATCGACGGTTCGTCGTCGCTCCAATACCTGACGTTTTTTCCGACCGCAGCTCTGGATGTGAGACGAATAGCCACGACGCGACAGCGAGATCGCCACCGATCGTCTTTGACAGTGTGACATTGCCGGCACCGACACGGACATCTCCGTTGATCGATCCCCCAAGCAACAGATTTCCGGCACCCATCACGGCACTACCTTTGACATTGGAAGATTCGGTCAGGTGCACGTCTCCACCGGCGATCGTTGCGTTCCTGTGAATCTTGCCGCTGAGAGTCACCGTCCCTCCGGCTATCCTGACATCCTGTGTGACCTCACCTGATACCCGCACTTCACCACCGGCCACAATCAAATCCCCGTCCACGATTCCGTCCACCAACACTTCACCGCCTGCTGCATAGACATCGCCGTGCACGGTCCCCGATATCTCCACATGCAGGCCGGAGGCAAAGTAATCGCCATGGACTTCCTGCCCGGCACTCAGCACCACCCGTTCACGCCATTTGGCTTGTTCCGACGATTCCTCTGCCCAGACGAGTGAGGGCACTGATAGACAAGCCATCACCACGAACATGGCGCTCCTAACACTCCTCTTAGTCATCCACAACAGGTTGCGCCTGTGTGATCCAGACATATCGCAGCTCAACCTCAGCAAGTGAACGGCCACCCCATACAATGAGTAGGGCGAACACCACCTTCCCTGCTGGTGGGATTCCCCTTGCTGGCCGTTGTGCAAAGAAGACACCTTTATTTCGCTGCCCGGCTTGCGATCGAAGTCCTCAAGATCATTCATGGTTTTCAGGGCTCCTGGGCGAGGGGAAAGCGGCGTGTGGAGTCTTGCGACAGTGCTGAAAATAGGCACTGTGGCGAAAGACTACATTCGGTCTAGCCAGGAAAGGGGGATCACAACTTGCCGGAGGTTGATTTGTGATTCAGACTTCGGTCTAGGAGCCCACAACTCAGAGGATCTCTCGCTCAATTGGGAAAACCGAGAGAGACAACTCCCAGAACGCTGACACCGATGATATTAGGATGGCTGTTCTACGTATCTCTTTAGCCGCCTGCCACAGGCTACGAACCAGGGCATGAGAGCAAACAATCCCAACATCACGAAGTACGCCGTTCCCGCCACCGGGTCGAACGCGTCGACGTACTGACGGAAAGACCGACCGCGAATCCAGAGAATGACCGTGAAATCTAGCGCGAGGACCATGGCCAAGGCCACACCTCCCATACCAAGCCGGCTCGATGCAGTGGGGGAAACCTGGAACTGTTGAGTCACCCATCGTGCTGACAGAATCACGATGGCTAGCATCACCGGCATTTCGAACAACTCAGCCGTTCGCGTTCCAACAGCCGGAACAAGCCACAGCACGCGGATGGTTCCCAGCACGAAGCCCGCCCCAAACACGATGGCAAAATAGATCCCGGCAGCTTTCGCAATGCGATGACCCTTCACTGAAATTGTCTCCGAAACCGCCACATCCCCATGCCAAACAATACCCCACCCAGCAGGGCCATCGCCAAGATAGAATCCCACAGCAACTCGATCCCGACTCCCTTGAGCAACACTCCGTAGGTCACATCAATATAGTACCGGAGTGGAGACAGCATCATGAGTGACTGGACCCATGGAGGCATGGCTTCAAACGGTGTCGTGATGCCCGACAGCAATAACATCGGCGAGATCACCAGCAAGGCGAGCATCCCTACCTGCGCCTGGTTCTTGGTGACGGTGGCGGCGAACAAGCCGAGCCCAGCGATCGTGAAGCTGTACAGCGTCGTGACCAGGAAGAACAGGGATACGCTGCCCTTGATCGGCACACCGAAGACCGGCTTGAGCACAGTCACCATCGCAAGCGCAGTGGCGGCCAGTATCACCAGCGTCATGGCCAGCACCTTCGACAGCATGATCTGAAAGGGCGTGATAGGGGAGACGAGCAGCTGCTCCACGGTGCCATGCTCTTTTTCGCGTACCAGCGCTGCCGCCGGCAGTAGAAAGCCGAACAGCGTGATCATGCGCAGGATATGGGAGATGGACTGGAACCATGTTTCGTCCTGATCCTGGTTGAACCAGACTCGATGGGCGCTGTTGACCACCGGCATCTGCATGTCGCCTCCGGAGCCGGCACCGAGTCGAGC
>JAAUPT010000213.1 GCA_012032965.1 Nitrospira sp. | reverse complement strand
GTGACGGTGTCATCATAGACGTAGCGCACGTCGCCACTGCCGGCGGCCTTCTGCGTCGTATAGTCCTTCTGCGTGCGCCGGTTCAAGCCGTCGTAGCGGAACCAGAGATGCTGGGTCTTCGCATCAGTCTGGCGAGTGAGGTTTCCTGCGGTAGGGTGGAAGCAAGTTGACAGCTTGCGGAACTCAGGCCCCTGGCGGTTGCCGGAATCTGTCACCAGAGGCCTGTCGATCGATCATGCCGCAAGGCGAATCTGTGGTCGGTTGGTCGTCGTTCCGACGTACGGTCCCACCTCGTGTAACCCCGCGGCCTTGGCTTGTGGTTTCATCTCCAGCGTGCCATTGAACACGACGCCTTCCTCCATCGACAGCACGGGAGTCGTGAGGCTGCCTTGCACAACGGCCGGAGCACAGAGCACGATCTGCTTCGTCGCTTGAATGTCCCCCGTGATATTTCCATGGCATACCACGGTTCCAGCTGTGACCTTGGCCTTCAGCACCGCCTCAGGCCCGACGAGCAAACCACCGTCCGTATGGATTTCGCCGTCCAAGGCCCCATCGATCCGGACGGTGCCGGAATAGGTAATCACACCATTGAACTCAACATCCTTCCCGACGAAGGCCACCTCATCCGGAAGGGTTGGACCACCCTTTAATGGACTACGCTTGTCCTCCACCCACCGTTCTCGTTCCCGTTCCCGCTCTTCCTCTCCTCCTGCCGCCTCATCCTGCTTCCACATAATGTGACTCCCTCCTTGTCCGTATCGATCCGCTGTCGCCGAACGGGTCCGCCGCGTCTCTTATCTATCGGTTGATCACGGTTTTTTATTGAATGCTCAGGATCCGGAAGGAGATCTTTTATGGTTCTTGCACTAATTCGTTCGATAATTCATTGGGATTGTCGCCTGGACGACCAGGGCACACCTCGGCAAGAAGGACCCCGCAGGCCTCAATACTTTGGCATAAGCCGCCAACGATATCGCCTGTTTTGAGTCGGCTGACGGCGGCATCGACGACCGAAGACCACCGCGCCACTGGGACTCGTTGATACAGGGGTTGGTCGGCCAACACGTAAATCTCGTGCTCCAATAGCGACACCATGATCAGCACACCGGTGCGCTCACGGGTCTGCGCAACGGCATGCTGCACGAAGGCACGCTCGGCCCTGAGCGTTACTTTATGATGCAACCGATCCGCTGGTGTAAGGAGGCGAATGAACGGGGTCAGGGTACCGAGCCAGGCCCCCACACCATAGGCCAGGATGGTCGTCAGGATCAGCCAAGCCGCATTGGCAGCATGCCATCCCCACGGCAACCACAAGACCTCAGTGGTCAACAGAATCGTCAGCGCCGATACCGCGAACAGCAACCCGGCGCGATATTGGGCATCTCGATACAGCCCGGATCGGCTGACGATCATTGGAACGATCTCGGCGTTGGTATGTTGCTCCGCCGCACGCACGGCCAGACTGACCCGCTCACGTTCCTCGGCTGTGAGTTGCAGTCTCTCACCAGTTTCCACTGGCACCCCCTCCACCGAAATCGCCTCCGCCGCCGCTGAATCCACCCCCACCACCGAACGACCCTCCACCCCACCCGCCACCGCGGCTGCTGTACCAGATCCAATCATCCATCCCGCGGGATCGTGTGGTCCTTCCTCCGGTACCGGCCGCGCCAATCACCAGCAGCAGAAACAAGGTCGCCGCGCTCGCAATGAGCGCTGGTACAAGCCAGGGAGCCAAGAGTGTTGAGATCCCTGCACCCGCTGCCGGTCCGACGAATTTATGGATGTTCATGAACATGAGCCCGACGGCGAGCCCGACTATGACAGCCACCACGACCTGCCCCATGACGTCGGTCTCTGGCTGAGAGCCTGTTCGTTCCGATGCCTGATAGGTTCCTTCGATCGTCTTCACAATGGCGCTGATCCCCTCAGTCACTCCACTTGGGATATCCCCGGCGCGAAACCGAGGCACGATCTCATTTCTAATGATTTGAGCCGATCGAGCGTCGGTCAACACCCCTTCCAATCCGTACCCGACTTCGATCCGAACTTTGCGTTCCTCAATCGCCACTAACAACAGCACGCCGTTGTCTGTACCCTTCTGACCGAGTTTCCAGGTCGTGGACACACGATGCGAGAATTCTTCGAGCGAGTCGCCTTCGAGGGACGGCACGATCAGGACGGCGGCTTGATTGCTTGATTGCGCTTCATGCGCCGAGAGTCGAGCCGTGAGTGACTCAACCGTGGAACTCGGTAAGATGTGGGCAAGGTCGACAACCCGCCCGGTCAACTGAGGGACATCCAGAGCAATGGCAGGTATAGCCGTCGAGAACATAGTCGCTGTCAGGAAGCAGTAGCATGCGAGGTGACTAATTCTGTGCCGTCTCAACTTCTCCTCGCCTCACTCTTGATTCAGAACTTCACCTCAGGTGGCTTCGCCACGGCATTCTCATCGGCGACAGTAAAGTTAGGCCGCTCCTCAAGATTCAGCAGGAACTTGGCAGTGAGGTTGGTTGGGAAATATCGCACCATCTTGTTGTACTCTGCGACACGATCGATATACCGCTTACGAGCCACCGTAATCCGATTCTCGGTTCCTTCCAGCTGGCTTTGGAGATCCCTGAAGTTCTGATCGGCTTTGAGGTTCGGGTAATTTTCGGCGATCGCGATTAGTCGCCCCAACGCTGATGTCAGACCGGATTGGGCCGATTGAAAGGCTTCGAATGCCGCGGGATCTTTCAACACCTCAGGCGTCACCTGAATTCCGGTCGCTTTGGCTCGGGCGTTCACGACTCCTTCAAGGGTTTCTTTTTCATGAGCCGCGTACCCTTTGACTGTCGCGACCAGATTGGGAATGAGATCTGCACGTCGCTGGTATTGATTCATCACTTCACTCCATGCCGCCTTCGTATCCTCATCCAATCCCTGCAGATCGTTGTAGCCACAACCGGACACAAACCACGCGCTGATCATCACCAGGACGATTGCCATCGTTCTCCACCACCTACGCTCCATCATTCCCTCCTTGAGCCAAACCGGATGCAGTGTCTACTCATCGAACGATGATGCTACCATGGGCATAATCATCTAAGATATGCAGGTCAAGAGGTGTTATGCCTAGAAGAAAGTTCTTCGATGGAACCGGCGGGTTTCAAGTTCGGCATCGGACGCTAGGAGTCTATCAAGGTAGCGCGATTGACCTGGCCTTCTGGCACCCATCGTCGGGCATGCCGGAACATGGCCTCTGTCGGTTTGCGACCAGAGAAAACGCGCACGCGTTGATCGACGTGCTCTGTTCATCGGAATGCATGGAACCAATGGAGCGACAAGACCTGACGATCGAACCGTTCGACATCGTCGAACATGATCGCTTGATGACCGACTACCCGCTGCCGTCTGCGTGGGAGACACCTACATAGGCACGAACATAACACCTAGCCGGTGATCGACGGTTCAACAGCTTTGGTAAGCCTAGAAGAGGTGGATCCCGAGTGTAATTGGATGAAGGTCAGAAGCCGTTTATTTTCTTGAGCCTTACGCAGGAACTTGAATGCGATCCCGCGCGCGCTGACCGACTGGACCATAGCGGCCACTTCGACAGGAGGTTCGTGTTCGGCGATGACAATCTCCAGATAGAAAATGTCGTCAAGGTGTACTTCCGTGTCGCTCTTGATGATGCACCCGCCCAGAGACAGATCCATCACCGTACCCTCGCCCCTGACTTTCCCTCCTGAAAAGGACAGACAGAGCTTCACTGGTATACGGAGGTGTTCGCGGCGGTCGACAGAGTGTGAGGACCCCGCCGTGCTCACGCGACGGGCAAGAAACCGATGGTGACACTGCTGACATTGGAATGGGACCATCCAAACCAGCGACGCAACACGTTCACGCGGCGACTGGGGCGGCACACGAATCGCATCACCCTCCCGACATTGTGGACAGACTATCCAGCGACTCATTCCGCCTCATCTCCGACAACCCTTGGCACACACCGGCCCCTGATGGCACTATAAAGGCCTTTCCTTCACAGTCAAGCTCATTGCCATCTGGCGCAAATCGGCCCCCATCAGCATTTTATGCCATTGACGGATCAGGATGAAGAAAGACGATGCCGTCAGCGGTTCCGCTAGACGGACTCCGCGTGCGGAGATTCAGGCTCACTGGGAAGACCGGCTTCGACGATGCTGGCGCGGAGATATTCGCGATTGAGGTTGGCGATGAAACGTACGCTGATGCTTTTAGGGCAGACGGCCTCGCACTCATACTGATTGCCACAAGAGCCGAACCCTTCACGATCCATAGCCTCGAGCATTGCACTCACACGGTGCGTTCGTTCCGGCTTCCCTTGCGGCAAGATCGCAAAATGTGACACTTTTGCCGCGATAAAGAGGGTGGCCGAGGCATTCTTACAGGCTGCGACGCAGGCCCCCACACCCGATACACGACGCCGCATCCATCGCGGTTTCTGCTTGATCCTTACCGATTAGCAGAACATTCCCATCCACCGCCCCACCCGTGTTGACGGAAATATAGCCTCCTGCTTGCATGACACGATCCAGGCACT
>JAAUPT010000008.1 GCA_012032965.1 Nitrospira sp. | reverse complement strand
GAGCTCAAGATCCCATCCGTGAGCATGGACGAACTCTCGATGGGCATGTCGAATGACTATGAAGTAGCCATCGAGGAAGGGGCGACGTTCGTCCGCGTCGGCACCGCGCTGTTCGGAGCACGCCATGTCTAATGTGGCTCTCATGAACAAGTTGGGGTTGCTCGGCGGTGGCCGAATGGCTGAGGCATTAATCAGTGGGGTGCTCTCCGCTAAGCTGTACAAACCTGACCAAATCCGGGTGGCTGATCCAGACGCAGGTCGGCTGGACCATTTAAAAGCTCGATACGGAGTTCAGGGTGGTGTTACGAACCATGAGATAGCAAGCCTGAGCGACGTCATCGTTCTGGCTGTGAAGCCACAGGTGATGGTTGAGGCACTCAGCGGGATTCGCGCTGTATTGACCAAGCAGCTGGTCCTCTCTGTAGCCGCTGGTGTGAAAATCAGTCGAATTATGGATGCCTGTGGTCCCAACACCCGCATCATTCGTGCGATGCCCAATACGCCAGCAATGGTTGGTGAAGGGATCACAGCGTTGGCGATCGGCCCGAAGATTGAAGAAGACGCGGTAGATCACGCGCGCCAGATCTTCGAGTCGGTCGGTCGGGTTATCGTGATTGATGAACACCTGATGGATGCCGTAACCGGATTAAGTGGGAGCGGGCCAGCGTACGTCTTTCTTCTGATCGAAGCGATGGCTGACGGTGGAGTGAAGATGGGTTTACCGCGGGAAACGGCCAGTCTGCTCGCGGCGCAGACGGTGTTAGGAGCAGCACGTATGGTGCTAGAGACCGGGCAACACCCCGCAGGACTTAAGGACCAGGTCGCTTCGCCCGGAGGGACGACGATTGCCGGCCTGCATCGGCTGGAGCAGGGGGGGCTCCGAGCCGTGGTGATCGATGCGATAGAAACTGCGACAAAGCGTTCTCAGGAACTTGGAGGCTGATGTTTGTAATGGGAAATACCTTGTTGGGTCTGGCTACAGTGCTAGACTATATCTTGACATTTTATAGTTGGATTGTCATTGCGCGGGCCCTCATATCGTGGGTGAATCCGGATCCATGGAATCCAATCGTTCAATTCCTTACCCGTGCAACGGAACCTGTACTCGCTCCAATCCGACGGCGGCTTAGCTTGGGCATGGGGATCGACTTGTCGCCACTGATCGCCATCGCGGCAATCTGGTTCTTACAGATCGCCATTGTCCAGTCGATTAAGGATGCCGCGTTACGCATGAATTGAGTTCATAAAGAGGGGGGATGCCATGAAGATTACACCACTTGATATTCAACAGATGGTCTTTCAAGTCAAACTTCGTGGCTATGATCGCGAGGAGGTCAACCGCTTCCTTGAAGAAATTTCACAAACTGTGGAGATGGTGAATCGTGACAATGCGATGTTGCGTGATCGCAATGAGTCGCTGGAGCAGCAAGTATCTGAATTGAAGCGGACCGAGACCACGTTGTCCAATACCTTGATTTCGGCACAGTCGTTGGCAGATGACGTCAAGCGAAGTGCCCAACGAGATGCGGAGTTGATCGTGAAAGAAGCGGAATTAAAAGCCGGTGAGCTTTTTCGACAAGCCCGCATCGAACTAGGAAATACGCAGCGAGACCTTGCCGTACTACATAAGCAGCGGTTGCTCATGGTCGAACGGATGCGCGCGACCCTCAATACATTCGAGAGGATGTTGGATGTGGAGGCCAGTGAAGCCTATCAAGAGCACAACAGCATACGGGAGGAAAAGATGGAAGGTGAATCAACGCCTGCCCGTTGATCTTATATAGTCGATGGCATTGACTATGGGCCGACCGCAATCGGGTCTCGTGAGCCTGTTGGACCGGCCATCATCCCCATGCCTGACCTGCATCGTATTCAATCAGCTCTCGACCGCGCCGTTGCGAGCCACGTATTTCCTGGCGCCGCCCTGGCGGTGCGGCACAGGGACGGCCGGTTGCCTATTTCGTGGCCGGACGTCTCTCGAGTTCTCCTCCAGGGCTTCCAGTAACCCCTTCGACATCCTATGATTTGGCTTCATTGACCAAACCCTTGGCCACGGTCACATCCCTTGCGATTCTGATTCAGAATGGTCACTGTCAGCTTGATGATCGTGTGGTCGACCATCTCCCCGAATGTGGCGGTACTCCAATCGGTGCGGCGACACTTCGTCACCTCCTGACCATGCTTCCGGACTGCCTGGATGGCGAGGATATTATGAACGGCTCGCTATAGCTGGACTAATTCCTTCGTCGAGCGAAGAACGAGCCTTCGCGAAGCAGTCCATGCTCAATTTAATTCGAGCTGAATCGTTGGTATACGAACGGGGCACACGCAGCCTCTACAGTGATCTTGGGTTTATGTTGCTCGGCTTCATCATTGAACACAACAGCCGACAGTCGCTGAATGTCTTCTTGAAACATCACATTCTAAAGTCCTTGACCGGGGTCCATGTGGAATTTGTGTTGCAGGAGCGGATACAAGACTTTCAGGACAGTATGGCTCAGCATGGAGGAGGCGTCGCGCCGACAGAAGTTGACTCATGGCGGGGCCGACTCCTCTGCGGAGAAGTCCATGATGAGAATGCGGCCGCACTGGGTGGCGAAGCCGGTCATGCCGGGTTATTTGGAAGTGTTGACGCCGTGTTAGCTATTACAGGTATCTGGATGCAGGCCTATCATGGTCGAGCAGCGATTCTCGATCAGGGCCTTGTCCGGGAATTTACTCGACGACAAAATCCGGCAGGCGCCGCCAGTTGGGCCCTTGGTTGGGACACGCCGTCGATACCTTCATCGTCGGGGCAATATTTTTCAGCTCGATCATTTGGCCATCTCGGCTATACGGGAACGTCAATCTGGATCGATCCGGAACAGGAATTAGAAGCTGTCTTGCTCTCAAATCGTGTCCATCCGACAAGAACAAACGAGGCCATTCGGGACTTTCGACCGATGATTCACGATCTGGTGTATCGCGAGTTTGTCGGCTCCAGCTAAGGGAGGTCTGGGTAGTCGATCCATGTCTCTTTCTCAGCAAGGTAACGCGTGCCTCTGAAATTGGTCCGTGTCCGCAAGCGACTGAATCCTGATTCCTGAAGGTTCTCCACGAGTTCCTTCACCGCTGCAGCAATAGTCGAGTGCGAGCGGCTTTCGACGACGAGCGCTTCATACATCACCTTGGCCGCGTATCCTGCCGTCGTCCGGTTCACCAGTATTGCGCGATTGAAATATCGGTCGCTTGGATCCACTCCTTCGACCTGATGCTTCTCCACTAATCCTTCCTTCTTGAACATCAGTGGCAGCGTGCTCATAGTTGCTCATTCCTCCTCAGAACGGTTAATGACGAGGGCGGTTGCATTATAGGAGGTGATCGTTGGTACCTGCAACTCGTTGACAAGACAAGCTTCGATTACTATGATTCCCACCCTTAACTGGATCAGGTCGAAGACTCGTGTAACCCCGCCGTATGAACATTCCCAATAGCCTCACGATTCTCCGTATCCTCTTGGTCCCGGTGTATGTCGGTTTTATGACGTATGGGGAATATGGGTATGCACTGGCGACCTTGCTCGCGGCAGGGTTGACGGATGGGATTGACGGATATGTTGCGCGTAAACTCAATCAGCGCACGAGATTGGGCACATTGCTTGATCCCCTTGCCGACAAGGTGTTGCTGACCTCAAGTTTCATCTCGCTTGCGATGCTGCATCTGATTCCATCGTGGCTTGTCATCTTGGTTGTCAGCCGGGACTTGATCCTCTTGTTGGGCACGGCAGTAGCCCACGTCACAAGCACACCAATTAAGGTCACGCCGACGTTCCTCGGAAAGGGAACAACCATGTTTCAATTGGCCTATGTTGTTCTGATTGTCCTGTTGACCTGGCGGGGGCGTGACCCTTCCGTTCTGACCCCGCTTCTCATGGTCATGGTTGGGTTCACCCTGGCCTCCGGGTTCCATTACCTGTACCGAGGATATCGAGATGCCAATGCTGCCCCTCCGCTCACCTAGAGGCAAGGCTCTGAACATGCCCGCCCAGTAGCATGGTAAATAATGCAATTGTTTTTGACAGGTTTTCGACCCCCCAGTAGACTCCTCTCATAGTTCTAGTCATCCTCTACCACCGGCTCAGCGAGCCACAACAGGACAAAAAGCTATGGCCACGTTTGCATACGTTGGACGAAGTAAATCGGGTGCGGTGAAGAAGGGTGAGCTTGTCGCCAAGTCTCGCGATGAGGCCGTTGAACAGCTGCGCAGGCAAAGCGTCGTGGTGACGAGCCTCGAAGAAAAGGCCGCCAGGGGTGGATTCAGTCTTAGCTTCGGCAGCGGTGTGAGTGAAAAAGACCTGGTCGTCTTTACGAGACAATTCGGAACTATGATCAATGCCGGGCTGCCACTGATTCAGTGTCTAGAAATTCTTTCCACACAATCGGAAAACGCGGCGTTGAGGAAATCTGTGGGTGAGATTCGAGTCCAGGTCGAGGGAGGCTCAACTTTTTCGGATGCACTCCGCAAACATCCTAAAATCTTCGATGACTTGTACGTCAATATGGTTCACGCCGGTGAGGTGGGAGGGCTGCTCGATACCATTCTTGCTCGACTTTCCAAGCATATTGAAAAGGCGATGAAGCTCAAGGGGCAGATCAAGAGCGCGATGGTCTATCCAGCTTCTATCGTAGGAATTGCGGCTATCGTGATCACGGTCTTGATGATTTGGGTAATCCCGGTCTTCGAGAAGATGTTTAAAGAATTGTCAGGTGGAAAGATGGCGTTGCCAGCACCGACGCAGATGGTCATCGATATGAGTAACTTCGTGCAAGGAAACTGGTACATCATCCTGGGCGTCATCGTGGGGACCGTGGTAGGGATCAAGAAATACTACGCCACGCCACAGGGTCGATTGGCGATTGACAAGTTCGTTCTAAAATTACCGGTGTTTGGAGACCTTGTTCGAAAGGCCTCCGTGGCCAAATTCACACGGACATTGGGAACGCTGTTGGCGAGCGGGGTGCCGCTGTTGGACGCCTTGACCATTTGCGCGAAGACCTCGGGAAACAAGGTCGTGGAAGGAACGCTGCTTGATGCCAAAGTCAGTATCAGTGGAGGGAAAACGATTTCTGAGCCGCTCGCCAAGAGCGGGACCTTCCCCAAGATGGTCACGCACATGATCTCGGTCGGAGAGTCAACGGGTGCGTTAGACACGATGCTTGGGAAATCGCCGATTTCTACGAAGACGAGGTCGATGAGGCCGTCGGGAATCTCACTGCGCTCTTGGAACCGATGATGATGGTGTTTTGGGCACGACGGTCGGATTCATCGTCGTGGCGATGTATCTGCCGATTTTTCGATGGCAAACGCAATCGGGTAGCCGATTGCTCATTCACGTCTGAGAGGCAGCTTGGCGATCTTCTTGACCGAGATGGTCACGCTGTCTACTTCGTAGTCATTCCTGCGTCCATTCAGAATTAATCGGCCTGCTTCCTCGACAGACTTCTCTCGATGGAACCACTGAAAGTCTAAGCAGCGGTGACAAGGATCGAACCTCGCTTCTAGCTGGAGTCGCATGTCGTGGCGGATATTAAAGCCAGAATCTATTGGTTGATGGGGTGGCGAGTTGTCATCGTGACCCTATTACTGGGACTCTCCCTCGCCTTCCAGGTTACTAAGGGTGAGCGGGTCGAGACGTTCTATGCCCTGATCGTGTTCACGTATGCGGTGACCATTATCTATGCGCTTGTGATCAGGAAGCAGATCAATTCCGAGATCCTTGTCCAATTTGCATGGGCACAGATCGTGATCGATTTCTTGCTTGAGACGATCTTAATAGCGCGGACGGGCGGAATCGAAAGTCCGTTTGCCGTTCTGTATGTCATCAGTGTGACGGTTGCCAGCCTCGTCCCACGCCGGCGTGTGGGCTTGCTGACCGCGAGTCTCTGCATCATCCTATTTGGAATTGTCACGAATGTGCAGCTCTACGGGCTAGCTGAGGTCTGGGGATGGTTGCCGCATACTCGACTGAGTGCTGCTGAAACGCTTCAGGCATTCGGCGTCTATAGCCTGGCATTTTTGGTCGTTGGTTTTTTGAGCGGTGCGCTAGCCGATCAACTTGGGCAGGCCGATATATCGCTTCACGAAAAAGAGCAAGGTTTGACCCGCCTGCGGGCGTTCCACGAAAATATCGTTCACAGTATCAGTAGCGGAGTGTTCACGACGGATGAAAACGATCGGATTACTTCGTTCAATCCTGCTGCTCAGGAGGCCACCGGCTACGATTTTGAACAAGTCCAGGGTCGCCCTTGGCGAGAGGTGTTTGATTGGCATTCCAGGCAGCGAGGCGATGATCGTGTGCCGGATGTCTCGGCCAACATCCGATTTGATGTGGAGTGCAAGCGGTCAGACGGCAATCGTTTAATTCTCGGGATGACGCTGTCGCCCTTGCACGAGCGCGGGGAGCAAAAAGGGTTAGTCGGAGTGTTCAAGGATCTCACACAGATACGCGATCTTGAAGAAGAAATGCAGCGCAAGCAATGGCTTGCCAGTCTCGGAGAAATGTCGGCAGGCATGGCACATGAGATCAGAAATCCATTAGGTGCGCTTGCCGGTGCAATGCAAATGCTTCGGAAGGATCTCCAGGCTGATGAAACCAGTCAACGTTTAATGGATATTGCGGTTCGGGAAGCGACGAGGTTAGACGCGATCATTACGGAATTCCTCCGGTATGCGAGGCCGCCAGCTCTGAATTTGGCGGAGTACGATTTAAACAAAGTCCTTGCTGAGACCCTTGATCTGGTACAACATGAAGCAAGAATCCGAAGAGGTATTTCTATTACGGCAATCCCCTGTGTCGAGGCATTGCGGGTGCAAGTCGATCAGGATCAAATGAAACAGGTGTTCTGGAATCTAGCTGTGAATGCCTTCGATGCAATGCCAGATGGCGGAGAACTGACGATCACGACCGGGTGCAGAAAAGTTGATGCCGCGGGACGCAAGGCCGACGTGATTGAAGTCGCATTTCATGATGCCGGTGAAGGTATCTCTAAGGGAAATCTTGATAAAATATTTCTCCCATTTTTTACCACTAAACAATGTGGGTCTGGATTGGGGTTAGCTGCGGTCCATCGTATCGTAGATCTTCACGGAGGATGGATCAAAGTGGAAAGTCAGGAAGGTCAAGGCACGAAGTTTGGGGTCTGTCTCCCACGCACGGCAGATGCTGGAATACGACTGTGGCATGAGGGTAGAGAGCCGTGGAAAAGATCCTAGTCGTTGATGATGAGCAAAGTTTGCGCGAGGTTTTGAGTATCATGCTCAAGCGAGCGGGATATGCCGTGACTAACGCCATGGATGGCGAGGAGGCGATCGAGCTCATACACAGAGAAATCTTCGATCTGGTGATCACCGATCTGCGAATGCCCAAAATCGATGGGATGGAGGTTCTTAAGGCAGTGAAGTCTGCCTCACCGGAGACCGTAGTGCTGATCATCACGGCTTTTGCGACCGCTGATTCGGCTGTGGAAGCCATGAAACAGGGTGCCTATGACTATCTGACGAAGCCGTTCCAGGTGGACGAAGTTCAGTTGATTATTCGGAATGCGTTGGAAAAACGACGTCTCACGACCGAAAATATGTTGCTCAAACGTGAGATGGCGAGTCAATCATCATTCGCGCAGTTGGTCGGCCAAAGCGAGGCCATGCAGAAGGTATTCGACGTTGTGCGGAAAGTCGCTGACTCAAAAAGCAACGTGCTTATTTGCGGCGAAAGCGGAACGGGAAAAGAGTTAGTCGCGCGCGCGATTCATTACAACAGTGCCAGGAGTAGCCATCCGTTTGTGGCCGTCAACTGCAGCGCGGTGCCGGAAACCCTGCTGGAAAGTGAGTTGTTCGGCCATATGAAAGGGTCGTTCACAGGCGCCATCTCCAATAAAGCGGGATTGTTTGAGATTGCGAACGGAGGAACCATCTTTCTCGACGAGATCGGTGACACCACTCCCACGATTCAAGTGAAACTGCTGCGGGTCATCCAGGAACGTGAATTTCGGCGAGTCGGTGGCAGTCAAGATATTAAAGTTGACGTCCGCATCGTTGCCGCTACGAACAAAGATCTAGAGAAGGCGGTCGCGGACGGTTCGTTTCGTGAGGACCTGTACTATCGATTGGATGTGATTCCCATTCGGCTCCCGCCGTTACGCATGCGAACTGGAGATATTCCGTTGTTGGTCAATCATTTTCTGGAGCGGTTTTCAAAAGAGAGCGGGAGGCCCAAGCCCGTGATCAGCTCTGAAGCACTGCACGTACTCTTGGGGCATGAATGGCGTGGCAACGTTCGGGAGCTGGAGAATTTGATCGAACGTGTCGTGGCATTCTCAGCGGAGGGACCGGTCACCGACACCGACGTATGTGGATGGCTCCATCGGCCTACGACACAGTCACAACAGTCAGCCATGCCGCTGGATCTAACCGACGAAGGATTGGACCTTGAAGGGCTGATCAACGGCATCGAAAAGGATCTGTTGCTGAAAGCGCTTGAACGTTCAAAGTGGGTGAAAAAGAAGGCCGCCCGGATGCTTCGTCTGAATACCAGATCGTTTCGGTATCGATTGGAGAAGTATGCTATAAAAGGAGGCCGTGACTAACCCTTCTCCTGAAGCAGATTTTCACCCTACCTCGATTACTGTTTGCGCACCCGCCAAGATCAATCTCGTCCTCCGTATTCTCGACCGTCGACCTGACGGCTATCACAACTTGTGGTCTCTGATGCAGACCGTACGATTGGAAGACGAGCTCTCGATATCCATCAACCACACCCACTCGGCCATTACCTTGGGTTGCGACGATCCGTCCTTAAATACGGATTCTTCGAACCTGGTGTATCGTGCTGCGGCAGCGGTTCTTGAACGGAGCAAACAACCCGTGGGCGTAGACATTGCCCTCGCAAAACGAATCCCGATGGGAGCCGGACTTGGTGGAGGGAGTAGTGATGCGGCTGCCACGATCATTGGGCTGAATCGGATTCTCAAACTAGGCTGGTCGCCCCAGGAGATGGCCCAAGTTGGTCAAACGCTAGGAAGCGATGTCCCGTTCTTCTTTTTTGCTCCTTCAGCGACGGTAGCGGGACGGGGTGAAAAAGTGACTCCAGTGCGAATGACAGGGGGGCGATGGATCGTGTTAGTCAATCCGAGCTTTCCGGTCGAAACAAAATGGGCGTATCGGCAGCTTTCCGAAAGTAGGACAGGAGTAGTTCCTGTTTCACGTTCCCATGCGGCGTTAGAGGCAGTGCCTGAGCTGAGCTGGAAGCAGGTGCTGGAGACAGCCGAGAACGACTTTGAAACACCGGTGTTCAAGGCGTATCCTTTACTTTGTGACATTAAACAGGAGCTCACAGCCAGAGGGGCTGAGGTCGCGTTACTCTCTGGCAGTGGAGCAACCGTATTTGGTGTGTTTTTTGATGAGACGAGCGCTCGTCACGCCCAGGCATCCTTTCTGAAAGAGCAGCCGTTCAAGGTGTTTGTAGCGGAAACCTGCTCGTATTCATAGCCGATCGGTGACGAAATGTCGGTTGGTCGTTTGTTGACAGGAGCCCAGGATTTCCGATACATTTTTACCCTTTGATTGGCTTCCGCAGTAGTGTGTGCAGCAAACGAGCGATGTAGCATGAAAACCCACCATCGCTCACCGCACAAGAACCACTAGAGAATCCAACGAGTCGTATGAAGAACGAGTGCGCAGTTCACGGAAGTCTTACATGAACAGAGAGCTGAAAATTTTCTCTGGTAACGCAAACCTGGCACTTTCCCATGAGATTTGCGCCTATCTGGGGCAGAAATTGGGTGAGGCGACCGTCTCTTCCTTCAGCGATGGCGAGGTCCGCGTCAAGATCGACGAAAACGTGCGTGGGGCCGATGTCTTCATCGTGCAGTCTTGTTGTCAGCCGGTGAACGATTCGTTGATGGAGTTATTGATCATCATCGATGCATTGAAACGTTCATCAGCCAACCGTATCACCGCTGTTATTCCCTATTTCGGATATGCTCGTCAGGACCGGAAGGATCAACCCCGAGTTCCGATCACTGCGAAGTTAGTCGCAGATTTGATCACCACCGCCGGAGCTGATCGTGTGTTGTCGATGGATCTTCATGCAGGACAAATCCAAGGGTTTTTTAATGTGCCGGTTGACCACTTGTATGCGCTCCCTGTCCTGCTGGACTATATTGTGAAGAAACAAATCGCAGACCTAGTTGTGGTCTCGCCCGACGCGGGTGGTGTGGAGCGGGCGAGGGCATTTGCCAAGCGTCTACAGGCAAACTTAGCGATCATTGATAAACGGCGCGAAGGTCCAAACCAAGCCCAAATCATGAATATCATCGGCGACGTGCAGGGGAAAAGCGTGTTGCTCCTGGATGACATGATCGATACAGCGGGGACAATTGTTCAAGGAGCTCAGGCCTGTCTCGATCGCGGAGCCAGAGAGGTGACCACGGCCTGCACACATGCGGTGCTCTCAGGCCCGGCTCTGGAACGATTGCAGGCGTCTGGTCTGTCCCAAGTGGTCATTACTAACACGATTCCATTGCGAGGAAAAGAACTGGTCTGTCCAAAGCTGCATCAGTTATCGGTAGCGCCGCTGCTGGGCGAAGCCATCAGACGCATTCATGAAGATGAGTCGGTGAGTTCACTATTTGCGTAGGCCTGTCCAAACAGGGCATCGCGCCAGAAGTCGAGGAGACGGAGGGAGATCATGAAATTTGATTTGACAGTGGCAATGAGAGAAGAAGCAGGAAAAGGGGCCGCGCGTCTATGCGGCGAGCAGGAAAAATCCCGGCGGTGCTCTATGGACAGGGAGACTGTCTCTTGTTGACCGTCAATCCCGACCATTTAGTCAAGATCCTCAAGTCGCACGCGGGTAGTACTGCGCTGATTTCGCTCACCGTCGAAGGTGCCAAATCGAAGACGAATCGTACGGCCCTCTTACGAGACTATCAAGTCGACCCAGTGAGCGGGGCGATCCTGCATGCTGATCTCTTTGAGATTTCCATGAGCAAGCCAATTCGGGTGAAAGTGCCGATCAAGGTTATCGGAGTGATCCCAGCCGGCGTGAAGGAAGGCGGTGTTTTGCACCACAATATGCGAGATATGCATGTTGAATGTCTTCCCGATGCCCTGCCTGACCAGATCGAAGTGGATGCATCAGCCTTGACCATCGGTAGTGGCATCCATGTGAAAGAAATCGGTGTGCGCGAAGGCGTCCGTTTCTTGGACGAGCCTGATCAAATGGTCGTCAGCGTGGCTGCGCCGATGTCGGACGCCAAACTTGAAGCCTTGCTCACCAGCGGTGCGGGGGCAGCAGGCGAGCCGGAACTTGTAGCCAAAGGTAAGGAACCTGGGGTTGAGGGTGCTGGAGGTGCCGATGCAGCCAAAGCTGGTGCTGCAGCGCCGGCAGGCGAGGCCAAGGGCGGTGAGAAGAAAGAAGCTGCAGCAGCTCCCAAGGCCGAGAAGAAAGAAGCCGAAAAGAAGAAGTAGCGTTGCATCTTCTTGTTGGACTCGGCAATCCGGGCAAAGTCTACGCCGAGACCCGCCACAATGTCGGTATATGGGCCATCGAGCGGGCCGCCGCGCGATGGTCGATCCGACTCTCACCGCGTGGGACCGCTCAACGAGGGGCTGGGCGATTAGGAAGAGAATTGGTTGAGTTGGCCGGCCTGCTGGATTGGATGAATGTCACCGGCCCTCCGCTGAAAAGCCTCCTGGGCGAATTCGGGCTTACCCCCAGTGAACTCATCGTGATCCATGATGATATGGACTTAGAACCCGGTCGGCTGCGGATCAAGTTGTCCGGTGGTCACGGGGGTCATAACGGGATCAAGTCCATTATCGAGGCCCTTGGGACCTCACAATTCATGCGCATGAAAATTGGGGTTGGGAGGCCAGCGCCTGGCAAGGATTCGGCTGACTATGTCTTAGAGGCGGTCACGAAAGAGGAGATGATCGTCTTCGAGCCCTGTCTGGAACGAGCCGTCGATGCGCTGGAATGTCTGATTCATCGGGGCCCAGAAGCGGCAATGAATCAGTTTAATGTCAGAGAGAAGTCTGTTGACGAAGGAGAGGACAAGAACTAATGGGCCTGTGTTGCGGTATGATTGGACTTCCGAATGTCGGCAAGACGACGGTCTTTAATGCGTTGACCGGTGGCGGGGCCTTGGCAGCGAACTATCCGTTTGCGACTGTCGATCCGAACACGGGCATTGCCCTGGTCCCGGACCCTCGTCTGATCACGCTGACCGAGATCTTCGCCTCAAAGAAAACCACCTACAGCACCCTGGAAGTACGGGATATCGCCGGGCTCGTTGAGGGAGCCAGCAAAGGCGAAGGACTCGGCAATCAATTTCTCGGCCACATTCGAGAGGTGGATGCGTTGCTGCATGTGGTTCGCTGCTTTCAGGGAACGGATGTCGTGCATGTCAGCGGCGGCATCGATCCGCTTCGCGACATCGGGGTCATCGAAACCGAGCTCATGTTGTCAGATCTAGAAACGCTTGATCGACGAAAACAGAAAACTGAGAAAAAAGTCCGGGCTGGTGACAAAAAAGCCGCATTCGAAGTGGAGTTTCTCGCCAAGCTCATCGGGTTGCTCGACAAAGGTGAGTGGTTGGGCAATCGAGATTATACGCCGGAAGAGCGAGTGATTCTCAGCGAGTGCCAGCTGCTTGCTGCCAAACCGGTGCTGTTTGTCGCGAACGTGTCTGAGGGAGCAAATGCCGACGAAGGCATGGTTCAGACCGTGCGTGAGTTTGCCGCGAAGCGCGGTGCTCGGGTTGTCACGATCTGTGGCCAGTTCGAAGCAGAACTGTCGTCGTTGCCGGAGAGTGAGCGAGCGGATTTTCTGAAGGAAGTGGGGCTAACTGAATCGGGGCTGGTCAGACTGACACGCGAAGCCTATACCCTGCTGGACCTAATTACCTTCTTTACCGCCGGTGATACTGAATCTCGTGCCTGGCCGATTCCGAAAGGTATGAAAGCGCCTCAAGCAGCAGGCAAGATCCACTCCGACATGGAACGCGGCTTTATCCGCGCCGAGGTTTATCACTACGATGACCTGCTGGCTTGTGGATCAGAAGCCAAGGTGAAGGAGAAGGGGTTGTTCCGGCTGGAAGGGAAGGATTACGTCATCAAAGAAGCTGACATTGTATATTTTAGGTTTAACGTCTAGTCGGCAACCGCAGCTCCTGTCTCCCGCTATAACACTCCTCGACCCCTTTGATCCCTTCGCCTCCGTGTTGTGCTTCTGGTTTGAATTCATGGATTGAGATTAGCTCACCAGCTTGATGGTGCCCTCAATCATCATCAAGGTAGTTATACCGCTGTCATGGATTCAGGAGGATACGGCGGTTCTTGTTTGTGATCAGGGTACTGTGTGAACGGAGATCTGAGGAGTGATGCAATGCTCAGATCAATGCTGGGGTGAGCTCTAAATCGGGAGTCAACTCCTGGGACACGACTCGATCCAGCCGGTGCCTGGTGATCGTTGGGAGACGAATGAACTCAACGCCAAACGTGTTTTTGCGAACCCAGCGGATTTTCGCCAACTCGATAAATAGCGAGGAGGTGGGATCAGGTAGGAGGACGCTCAGTTTCACGTAGCTACCTGTGAGGACTGTCCGCTCGCAGGTCACCGAGCAGCCGGAAAGGGAAAGGTTAGAGACCACCCCTTCTCCCACAAACGGAGCACCTCCAAATATGACTGGATATTCAACCGGAAGCCGAGGATGAATCCGCCAGTTCACCGTTGTGTCTGCCATTCTTAGGCCCTCCATAGACCCGCAGTGTATCCAGGTGACGGGCATAGGGCCATTCCTCAGAGGAGGGGCCTGTGGGCATATCAATCTTGGCAGTTTGATGAATTACGTATCAAAATCAGAGGCCTTGGGGGGTTCTGATCGGTATTTCTGTATTCTGTAGTTGAGAGGACTGCTGAAGAAACGTTCTAGTACACCAGCTACGGGGCGAGGATCATTAGTCTTACGGTTTGACGATGGTTTCGTCAGAGGAAGAAGGAGGAACGGTTGAGGGGAGTTCTAATCGCTCGAGCACATCCTGCTTGAGTTTTGTAGGTTCCTCAATACGGTTATCACGCTGCAGTGAATTGACATCTCTTGCTTTTCTGGCGTTTAACTCGATCATGTCGGCATCGTCCCGAACGAGATGTGGAGTAAGAAACACAAGAAGATTCAGCTTCTCTATTTGACGAGACTGAGACTTGAACAACCATCCGAGCCATGGGATATCTCCCAGAAGGGGAACCTTCCTTTCGCTGAGGGTGATATTGTCACGCACTAACCCTCCGACTACGAGGGTCTGTTTATCTTGCGCAACTGTGGTCGTTCCATCGATCGCTTCGTGGTTGTGGGGCCAACCGGGATGCTTGCAGTGCCGGATCCAATGGT
>JAAUPT010000007.1 GCA_012032965.1 Nitrospira sp. | reverse complement strand
CAACTAAACCGCTATTATCCAGAAGTAGATCATCGCCGTCTCCACTCCCTTTGTTGGGAATCACGATGGGAGACCCCGCCGGTATTGGCCCTGAAGTCATTGCCAAGGCGCTATCAGAGCCTCGCTTGCAGACCGTGTGCCGATCGATCGTAGTTGGGTCGCTTCCCATAATGGAGCGAACGATCAAGGCCTTGAGACTCAAGCTAAGCGTATGCCGTGTTGATGATCATGCGGCCTCACTGCCCCGCAGAGGAACCGTCGCCGTACTGGACCCGCTGATTCCCCCATTACGAACATTCAGGCCTGGCCGCGCGGCTGCAGACACAGGTGCGGCATCAGTGACCTTCATCAAGAAAGCCGTGGAACTGGCCCAGCTGGGTTGTATCGACGGGATGGTCACAGCTCCCATCAACAAAGAAGCCATCCATATGGCCGGCTGTCACTACCCAGGCCACACTGAATTGCTGGCAGAGCTGACCCACACAAACGAGTCGGGTATGATGATTGTGGGAGGACGGTTACGAGTGATGTTCGTCACGACTCACGTTGCGATCAGAGATCTTTCGTCGCTGCTTACCCAAGTGAAAATTGAAAAGGCGATTCGCTTGGCTCACCTTGCACTGACAACATTGTTCGGAATCAAGCGCCCAAAAATCGGAGTGGCTGCCCTCAATCCTCATGCGGGTGAGCACGGCCTGTTCGGCGACGAGGAAGCTCGCGTCATTCTTCCTGCTACGCGTTCGGCCCAACGACAAGGCATCCAGGCGAGCGATCCTCTGCCGGCTGATACCTTGTTCGGAAAAGCCGTCAAAGGACACTATGATGGCATTGTGGCCCTCTACCATGATCAAGGCTTGATACCGTTGAAACTCGTCTCGTTCGGCACGTGTGTGAATCTTACGGTAGGGCTCCCTATCATACGCACCTCGGTCGATCATGGCACCGCCTTTGACATCGTTGGGCGAGGAATTGCGGATCCAGGGAGTCTCGTAGAGGCCATGAAACTGGCTGCACACATTGCACAGACCAAGACCAGGCGTCGGCACGTCAAGAAAGGACTATCCAGACGTGTCACCTGACGTACCAAATGGCGTTTCCATCGTTCTCCAGCAACTTAAGGAACTGGAGGCTATTGCGAGTCAGACTCTTCAAGATTTGAACACCGTGGCCGGAGCCGAACGAATCGCAAAATGGAAAGCACATACTGCATCGCTCATCTCAAATTCGGTTGGAGGTCAACAGGGTGCGGCATTCGCCAACATCCATCCAGGGTCATCATTCACGAACGATTTGGTCGAAGAATTTAGCGATCTCGTTGACTGTTATCGCACCCCGCTGCTGGCACTCGTCAAACAGTTGTCGCAAACCCCTTCACCCAGGGGCTGACGGTGGGCGATGCGCCCCTCCCAGCAGCCATTAAGCACCTCGGGCAGAATTTCCTCATTGACCCCAACATCATCCGCAAGATTATTACACTGGCTGAACTATCCCTCAATGATAGCGTCTTGGAAATCGGGCCAGGTCGAGGCATCCTGACAGACGCGCTTTGTCAATCCGCTGGGCGTGTCACGGCTATTGAGATCGATCCTCGACTCCACGCGTACTTAACCGAACGACAAACCCCGTTTCAGAATCTCACGCTTGTGCTCGGCGATGCGATGACATACCCGATCGAACATCTTCCACTTGGTACCATCGTGGTTGCGAATCTCCCCTATTATCTCTCGACTCCGCTTCTTTTTCGTCTACTCGATCAGCAACATCGCTTCATCCGCTTAGTATTGATGCTCCAAAATGAAGTTGCCGATCGATTGGTCGCGAAATCTGGAAGTTCAGCCTACGGCGTCTTATCCCTTATGGCTCAATACTCGGCTGAGATTACCAAAGCCTTCAAGGTCTCACCACAATGTTTCCGCCCAAGACCGGACGTTGACTCTGCCGTCGTGTTACTGCGGACGAAGGATCGTTTTGAGCAGATGAGAGAAAACAAGGAGTCCAGTTCGCAGCAATCGTACGAGCGGCCTTTGCGCATCGCCGGAAGACGCTGGTCAATTCACTACGCGATCAGGGATATGATCAGAAACACGTCGGAGCGGCATTGTCAGCACTTCATTTATCTCCTTCGATACGGGCAGAAAACCTTTCTCTTGAGGAGTTCATTGCCTTAACCCGCCAGATCCATGGATCACCCCACTCGTCTCGTCTCCGGCAATTGAATCAATTCTCGTGACGTTCTCAGTTAACTGAGGCCCGTCGATGAACACCTTACCTCGGACGCATGTGAATCTGGAAAATGACGCGTCGGCTTTTTTCTCGGTCTAAGTGTCCAGTGTCATTTCGCAGAAGGTTCTGTCTTCCACGCCCGTTCGCCGTGGCTTTCTGTAAGAAACATTCATAGGCCCACGGAAGCTTCTCGCGGATTATCTCCAAACTTTTAGCCAGCACAACGAAGGACCGATCCTGACTCAATCGCAAATTGCGGACATCGTCTCCCAGGTCATCGGTATACCCTTCGATTACAAAAGCCTCCACGTCCGGCCCTCCCGGTCCGCAGACGATGGTGGCGTAGTGGGGGATGACTTCGGATAAGAAAGTTTCTGCTGGCGGTAGTAATGTGCTTTTCCCAAACTCAAAGTTGAGTGCGCTATCCGGTATCGTGGCTGTAAGAACACTGGGGCCTTTGGCTTCCAGCTTTGGATGAAGTGGGTCGAGCCTAGGCTTGGGATCGAGAGGAGCGGTACGGTTCAGATCCGGGTTCGCATTACCATCCTCAACACGGGTAACGTAGGCCGCGAACAAGAGCATGAAAATCACGGCGAGCGAGGTCATCAGATCTGCGACTCCGTTTGTCAGAAAGGATGACCGTTCATAGGAGTCTGGTCCAAATGACGCCTTCATTGGTTTTCTCGAATCACGTTCTTCTCAGGGCCTCTCTTGCGTGTGACTTCTCAGTTCGTGAAACATTGTTTCTATTTCGGATTGCGAGAGCTGGACCGAGGAAGATTGGTTATTGATTGCGCGGGTTAGATTCTGAACGGCTTCCTGTAACGGGTTCATGATCGGTTTCAAGGCCCGTTGAACCTCATAAGCAATCTCACTGGGCAGATCATCCTGTTTCATTGGGGACTGTTTGGAGGTCAGTGCTGTGAGGGCTTGGGTAGCAACGGTTAAGGCGGTAACCGTCGAACTTAGGCGCTGCTGTAGTATTTCGATACGCTGAGTTGTTCCATCGTTTCTGATTGGGCTGACCACAGAAGCAGACGCTCCATTGATTGTCTGAGAGGTCGGGACGTGATGGTCCGCAGCTTTCAGAGGGAATAGTTCATCCAAAAGAGATAGGCACGTTCGATACTGGCTCTCTAGGCTGTGCCATATTGAGTTCTCTAGCAGCGTAAAGGCATTGGCACAGGCCAAGCCGACGATTGAAGTCACGAACTTTCCGGATAGCCCATTAATGAGACCCTGAATCCCTTCGATGTGAGGTCCGTTCGCATGGAGTTTGCTGAGACCAATCAAAATCGCAATAAAGGTGAAGAGCAACCCGATACCGGTCAGAAATGAGGGAAGTTGCTTGTAAAAACGAACATTGAGTTGACCTGCGCAGAGGACTTCGAAGGAAAAGAATTCGGTGGCGGATCGCTGGCTATGGACCGTCGGCTCAAGAAACCATACGGACTGTTCCACCGTGAATGTCTTGCGGTACGAAAGCCATTCTTTGACCAATGCCGGTTCGGCGCGGAACGTACGATCAAGGGCCTGGAGATCGTCTAGATCGCGTCGAGGCTCAGACGTCTCATGGGGAGAGACTCGTTTCTTGGCCAAAGTTGGAATGATTAGCCAGTCTTTGGCAACCTGCTGTCGTGCCACGGCCAGAGGCTGGACCGATGAATAGAACCTGGACAGGATCCATCGAAGCTTGAACAGGCTTCGGAGGAGCATGGTGCCATGCCACAGAAAGATGGTAAGGATACCAGTCACACCGATCCAGCTCAGCATCGGACCCTGAATGCCGCCGATAATCGTCACATCTTGGCTGATAACTCGCCAAAGATCTTCAAAATGAGACTTCAGATCCATGCAATACGCCTCTCTGGTGTGCTGTGCATTTTTCACAGCATCCCCGAAACCAGGTCGACTTCCTCAACTTCCGTGCCAGAGAAGCTCGTGCTGATAATAAGCCTTCTATCGTTACATGCTTAAGGATATGGCACACGCGAAGGGAAATTCCTGCAGGGAGGGCGGCAAATCTTTCACGGGGGTGCGAGACTCGCTCAGGATTCTCCATTGCTTTTTAGGGTGGGGACATGGAGCCTGATCCGCTCCGGATCGCCGGAAAAACAGAGCAACATGATGCATTTTGTTCGAATCGCAAACTGAGCCCATAATCTCGACCTTATCTCACAGCGAGGTACGGGTTTGACATGACACAACAATGAAATGACTTTATGACCAATAGGAACAAGATGTTAGCCGACACCAATCTATCCTTTCCTGAGTGGACATAAAGATGCCAGACCAGGAGGTTTGCTATAGGGGCCGCACCTTGTCGTCTTCATCTCCATTGGATGGGTGGAGGAAAATCTGTTGGGCGCTCGATTGAAAGCCAGTTTTCATGTTATGGTTTGACTTAGGTGGTGTCTGTGTACGTTGAAGTCATGAAACCTGAGGATCAAATATTCCAATGGCAGCCCTAACATCCGTCAGAGTTTTCATTGGCATACTCTTGGTTTCAGTTGGCATTGCTGGCTGTGCCAGTGAATTTACTGTTGTAGGCACCTCCGGAGAACCTCTCCTCATATCGCGACGTGCGTTTTCACCGGCTGAATGTACAGCACTTGTAAAAGGTGATGCCGCACAGATGGGCGTTACGTTGAGATATATTCATATACGCGGGAATACCGCTGGGCGTTCACTGTTATGGCCTTTTGAACCCGGATATGCCTGTGAGGGTGGGGTAGGCCCAGAACAGGGTCCAACCGGTACGTATCTCCAGACTCTTTATCTTCCTCGCCGCGGCTCATGAGTGAGTGTTCTCTCCACCTGCCTCCTGTTCCTTTCTCTTAGTGGTCGCTGCTACTGTGAAAGCGAGTGAAGGGATCATGAGATCCTGGCGTGGCTTAGATCATTCAGCCATTCTGTAAGAGGCAATCGTTCAGGCCTCTGTACACTATCGATGTGGCATTCCGAGTCCAGATGAGCTCTTCAGCGATTCGCTTGTTCGATACCGGTCTTCAGTTATACTTGTTGCAGGCCTGAAAGCTGGATGGTCTGGGGTTTCAGAATCGTTCCGATGCGCACGCGATGATCAAAGTCCTATTGGTTGAAGACAACGTCGTCGATGCACGTCTCACCCAGGATATCCTGGCAGAATGGAGCCTAGAAACATTTGAGATCACCCATGTAAGCCGTTTGAGTGACGCCTTTAAGCATCTGGCCCGCGCACGATTTGATGCGGTGCTCTTGGATCTTTCACTTCCGGATGGCTATGGGCTTTCAACAGTACGCCAAATGCAGGCCGCCAACCCGACGATTGCTATCATTGTGCTCAGCGGGCTCAGCGATCAAACGCTCGCGTTACAGGCGGTCCAGAACGGGGCGCAGGATTATCTGGTCAAAGGAGAACGGCAATCGGACCTGCTGGCACGCTCAATCCGTTATGCCATTGAACGAAAGCGGGCTGAAGAGCGTCTCAGATACCTGGCCCAATACGATCAGTTAACCGGCCTTGTGAACCGTACCTTGTTTCGTGATCGTCTCGATCAAGCCATGGCCCGAAGCAAGCGACTCCAACAACCTCTGGGTCTCATGCTGCTTGATCTTGATGGGTTCAAACCGGTGAATGACTCCCTGGGCCATAATTTCGGTGATCAAC
Source organism: Nitrospira sp. (assembly GCA_012032965.1). GTDB lineage: Bacteria > Nitrospirota > Nitrospiria > Nitrospirales > Nitrospiraceae > Nitrospira_D. The sequence goes on along the minus strand of JAAUPT010000007.1, from coordinate 8,595 downwards.
TCTTGAAATTAGTCGCTGAACGATTGCACGAGTGCGTACGCGAAGTGGACACCGTGGCACGCATGGGCGGAGACGAATTCACCATTATACTTGAGGGCCTGATGTGCGAAGAGGATATCACGCTGGTTGCAGAGCGAATCACGAAATCACTAGCGCAGCCTTTCCAGATCGATACCCATCAAGCATCGATCGGAGTCAGTATTGGAATAACCGTCTATCCAACTGACGATCATGACGTCGACGAGCTGTTGAAGCACGCCGATGTCGCCATGTATCGTGCTAAGCAGCAAGGTGGAAGCTCCTTTCAATTCCACATTCCGGACGATTCCCAACCCTCTTCCCTCTCAGGCTGATGGATAACATGCCTGTAGGATCGTCTGACTGTCATTATCGACCGATTTCAGCAAGCGGCTGATTGGAAATCGAATAGGCTCCGAGCGGATTATGGGTGAGCTGATTCATTCTCGGAAGTTCTGTCGGGGAGGGATTGGGGCGCGTATCTGGAGTCAGCAGAATGCCCCAATGCTGATTGTTCTGACACAGATTGTCAACGAGGAGACTCTCTGCATCCTGAAATAGCAGAATGCCACTGAGCATATTCCCCTCACATCGATTACGCACCAACTCTGGATGGCTTCCCGAATCACGCACTGCGATACCAAAGTGGTGATTATCAAAACAACGGTTATCGGTCACTCTTGGGTGTGCTCCGGCAAATATGAAGATGCCCGATTCGCGGTTGCGACACACTTCATTGTCGACCAATGTCGCGCTACACTGAGGACCATACAACACCACCCCCGACAAAATTCCTTCCATTGCTCGACAGTGCCTGATCGTACAGGTAGAGTTGAGGATGTTGAGGGCTGAGTGCTGATCACTGCCGACATAGCGGAACGTGATACCATCAATCCACCCTTCCGGAACTTCTTGTAGATAAAGAGGGCCTCCACGCCGGGAGAAGATCTGGACAAGGTCACGGCCCGCGCCAACGAGTCGAATAGGCCGTTGACTGACGAAAAGCTTGTCTTCGTAAATCCCGGGACGCACATAAATCTGATCCGATTCGCCCATATCATTAATCGCCTCGCTGGGGAGCATGTATCCGGTCTGCCCTGTGTGGTCAACGATCAATGTTTTGCCTCCTAACGGATTAGTCGGGACTGATTCTATATTCATGATGTTTACTCCTAAGATCTGTTCTCAACTCTTGCCTCAAACTGACCGCATGTGTGACGTATCTACTGAAAGACGGAGGAGAACCGTTTCGTACAATTCTGTGTCTTTTCTCATTGGTTTCGTGAAAGATTCTAAAGTCTGAGGGACACGCTCTTGCAGTAACCTCCTGTTAATCAATGGGTTTGTGTCAGCAGAGAACATTGGTTATGGCATAGTGATTGCTTAACCTTGGCATTCGTCTATTGCTTGAGCAGATGGAGGCTCGGCATGATTCTGAACAGTTTCAAAATCTTCCTACTCCTGCTTGTTTTGACATCCACGAGCCTGTCTGTTGCGGCCCCTACACAGCGGCAAGATACGACCCGTCGATTATACGACCGGGTGATGGACGAATTTAAGCACCGAGATTACGCGGCAGCAATGGCGGGTTTTCAACTGTTTATTGAGCTACACAGTCAATCCGCACTAGCAGCCAATGCACAATATTGGGTCGGGGAATGTCAATATCGTATGGGGCGATACCGGGAGGCGTTAAAGTCGTTCTACGATGTGGTGTCGAATTATCCGCTCAGCCCAAAGGTCGCAGCTTCTACCCTGAAACTCGGCCAGACCTACACCAAATTGCGTGATCCCGAGAAGGCGCGGCTTATGTTTGATCGAGTTGTGGAACAATACCCGGATAGCTCGGAGGCTGAAGTCGCCCGCAAATCTCTAGAGGCAACAGCGAGTGCCGATGAGGCGAACACTGAGTAACAGTAGAGGCTACGCTGTCAGGGCAGGGACCACTTTTTCGTCAGTCACCTGTGGTTAATTCTAATCGGGCTGTAAGATCTGGCAACGAGTAACTTTTTTTCGACTGGAGCTTCATGAGTTTGATGCCTGCTGCCTCGAGCACCGACTCAATAATACGGTGACTCTCCGCCTCATCACGTCTCGGAGCCTCATGTGTAACTTGCACAACATACTCGACACGGCGTGAGCCAGGGTGAATCAGAACAAAATCGACTCGTTTCAGTGCGATCTGGCGCAGGATACCCGTCCGCGCACGCGCTTCGGCATCGACCGCTAGAAAAGACCACAAAGGCACCTGAGCAAGGACGAGGTACCGCTCTTGGACGACCAATTGGAGCAGGTTATACAGTGCAATTTCATCTTCCGCGAGCAATGGAGCGGCGCTAATGATGGCGCCGGGAGGAATCACGAAAGGCGATGCACGCATCTTTCTTTGGCGCAGTTTCCTCCTGATCCACCGAATGCCAAAGACGGCTGCCGCAAGAATGACCCCGAGTAAAACGAGTTTCATGGTTTGTTACGTTCTCTTCTTGTTCGAGCGTAGTCGTTCATACCACCGTGGGCCGCTTGGTACAATACACCCCAACAGCCTTGGGAAAGTCGCACCCGTAACTGCAGGCACATTTCCACTTTCTTCCATCACCGTCTGATATGCCAAGACGGCAAACGCCACCGACTCAAGTGCTTTGCTATCCCACCCATGCGATTCAAATGTCGTGACTGGAATAGGATTGAAAAGTGCTGTTAACTGTCCCATAATCGCATGATTTCTGACTCCCCCTCCACCCACGATTACTTCGTCTATCCCACCTCTGATCCATCGCCTGGCCGTACCCACAGCTTCGGCTGTCCAACGGGTACAGGTGGCGAGAAGATCTTCGATCGATAGCACGCGGGTCTGCTGCCAGCTGAGCAATTCATCGAGCATCTTTCCCCCAAATGCCTCGCGCCCTGTTGATTTTGGAGGCGGCTGAGAGAGATACGGGTGTGCGAGAAGTTTGGCCAATAGCCTTGAGTCGATCTTGCCTCGTAAAGCCAGACGCCCTTCACGATCCATGGTGGAACGTCCATTGGTCTTCCGAAACATGATGCCGTCCAGAACCATGTTCGCTGGACCGGTGTCGAATGCGGCGATACCAGCCGTCCCTGCCCCTCGTGGTAGATACGTGACGTTGCTGATACCCCCAAGATTCACGATCAGACGGGACCGCCGAAGATGCCGAAACAGCAATGTATGGACCCCTGGCGTTAGCGGAGCGCCTTGACCGCCAGCGGCGATGTCGCGTGGGCGGAAGTTTGCGACCGTAGTGATTCCCGTACGCTCCGCAATCACTGCAGGTTCTGCAATTTGAAGCGTGGAGCGTATGGAGCCGACGCCCGTATCTTTGATGCCGGCTGGAAGATGATGCACGGTCTGGCCATGCGAGCCGATCAGATCGATGTCTGTTGGGGTCAATTCAGCCGACCGGATAACACTTGAGGCCGCGTCGGCAAACCATTCTCCAAGGAGCGCATTCAGGTGACAAATATCCGACACGGTGCCCGCAATCGAGGCAGAGAGAATTCGTTGTTGAAGCGATCGTGGATAGGGAAGTGAATGGAACGCAACCATCTCCACATGAAGGCCGGCTTTCCGCCGCTCGATCGAGACAAGCGCGGCATCGACTCCGTCTGCCGACGTTCCCGACATTAACCCCACAACTTTCATGTGATGAATCCTTTCACACCTCATCATGACGTCAGATGGATCAGAGGGTGTGCTACGCTAATGGAACGGGCGTCAGGGGTCAAGGAGTCGAATGGACAGGGCCTATGAGCAGTATTTTAGCTGGAGACGTCGTTGACACCGCATGACTTGGATGGTACGGTCCCGGCCGATGTTTTTCGTTCATTTTTTGTTGCACATTGGTGTTTCAGCCTTTGTCGGCACTCTCACCGTCTTGCTTCCGGTATATGATGCCAGGGCCGAGGCCCGTGATCCGATCCCGATTGTCGTCACGATCCCGATCCTGAAGGATTTAACAGAGCAGGTCGGTGGCCCCTACGTGCGAGTCACCTCTTTATTGAGCGGATACGAAAACGAACACACCTATTCTCCCAAACCCTCTGATTTGATTGCAGTACGGAAAGCTCGGTTGCTGTTTGAAATTGGCCTCGGACTCGAGGTCTGGATTTCTTCGCTGGTGAGGAATGCTGGTAGTCAGACGTTACGTGTTGTCACCACCTCTCAGGGAGTGGAGCTGATTCAAGACGGTACTGATGCACATCAACATACGGGTAGGCATGCAACTGACCTGGAGGGCAATCCACATATTTGGCTGGACCCGGCAAACGCATTAATCATGCTTCGTCACATTACCGATGCCCTCATCGAAGTTGATCCTAGCCATGCAATCGAATTCAAGGCAAATCAGGTAGCCTACCGTGAACGAATGAGTCAGCTGCAAAAAGAACTCTCAGATCGTACTCGGCTCCTGCCTGATCGTCGGTTTATTGCACACCACTCAGCTTGGCCTTATCTGGCAAAACGATTCGATCTGCACATTGTCGGCACCATCCACGTGCAAGCCAGTATGGAACCTTCAGCCCTTCACCTCCAATCTCTCATAGGCACGATTAGACAAGAACGGATCAAGGTGATTGTCTCCGAGATTCAGCTCAGCCAGCGACTCCCTGAACTCCTCTCGAGAGAAACCAAAGCCCGTGTGGTGATCCTGACGACGATGCCTGGCGGTCTGCCGGGAACTGAGACCTACCTCGACATGCTTCGTTATAATGTGCTCCAATTGGCCAACGCATTGGAAGCCCCCTAACAGCCCTTCAGAATATGTCATGGTGACGTGGGAGGAGCCCGTAAACGCGTGTCTGATCCTCAAGAGCCCATTATTCGCTTTGATCATGCCTCGTTCGGATTTCCTGGTCTCATTGCCCTGAGTGATATTTCGCTGGCTATATATGAAGGCGAATTCGTGGGGGTGATTGGTCCGAACGGATCAGGCAAGACGACACTCTGTCGAGCAGTCTTAGGGCTGCTCGCTCCTGTTCAGGGGCATCTTCATATCTTCGACTGTGCTTGTGACAAGCTTCGTTGTTACCATCGTGCCAAGATCGGCTACCTCCCACAAAAAGGGGTCGTCGACCGAAACTTCCCGGTGACGGTCCTCGAGACGGTGATGATGGGACGCTACGGAGCCCTAGGCTTATTCAAACGGCCTGGCCTGGCCGATCATGCCATCGCATTGGAAGCTCTGACCCAGGTGGGAATGGAGACCCATAAGAATGATGCACTGGGACTGTTATCCGGAGGTCAACAACAGCGCGTGTTTATTGCGAGAGCTCTCGCACAGCAACCCAAAGTCCTGATACTGGATGAACCAACGACTGGGCTCGATATCACGGCCCAACACAACGTTATTGAGCTCGTACAGCACCTCCATGATGAGCTTAAATTGACCATCCTTTTGATTACTCATGACATAATATGATCCGAACCAGGGTGGATCGATTGGTGCTGCTCAAGACCAGGCTCTTCGCAGCTGGTCCTCCGGCCGACGTACTCAAGCCTGACATTCTGCACCAAGTGTACGGCAAGGATCTGGTCATTACAGAGAAAGACCTCGTCATCGTTGAGGACTACCACCATCACCATTAGAAACTGATTCCATCCTATGCTCGATCTTCTCGCCTACGATTCATGCAACGCTCCCTTCTCGCCGCCGCGATGGTCGGTGGACTTTGCTCGATCATCGGCGTGTTTGTCGTGCTGCGAGGACTGGCGTTTGTCGCCGCCGGGACATCCCATGCCGCATTTGCAGGTGTAGCACTCGGCTACTTAATGGGATGGCCGCCATTGTTGTTGGCCATTGTGTTCGGCCTCGCCACAGTGTGGATTACGGGGTGGGTTGAAGAGAAAGGCCGAATGAAGCTGGATGTTTCAATTGGTATTCTCTACACCACAACGATGGCGTTGGGAATCCTGTTCATCGGCCTAATGAAAACTTACAATGCCGAAGTGTACGGGTACTTGTTTGGCAGTGTGCTCTCAGTCACTCCTGATGAGCTACGCATTATTGGGACCCTGAGTATCCTGGTGCTTGGGCTCATGCTCGTCTTTTCGAAGGAACTCTATTTTATTGCGTTCGATCAAGAGATGGCCGAAGCTTCCGGGGTTCCCGCACGACAAATCTTTTTTCTTCTCCTGACCCTGGTCGCCTTGACGGTAGTAGTGTCATTAAAGACCGTTGGCGCAATCCTGGTGTTCGCCATGATTCTGATTCCAGCTTCAACCGCTTACCAGCTGACCCATAGCCTCAGAACACTAACCCTGTACTCAGCAAGCATTGGCATCTCGACCTCCGTGGCAGGCGTCCTCATTTCAGCTGTTTGGGACGTGCCCTCTGGGCCTGCTATTGTTCTATTGGCCACCTCAATATTTTTCATTTCCCTCTTCTTTTCACCAAAGCGCGTGAAGCGGGCAGTAGCGGCTCACGCTCATTAACAACCGGGCTCCGTTTCTCGCTTCACCACCAAGATGACAAACCCATCGGGCGGCATTGAGAAAGTGCGGTGCCACACCGAAATTCCGTCACATCCCATGGGCCATCGTTCGTTTCGGATTAACATGTATGGCGTACCCCGAAGAGCAGGCCGATCGGTAATAAATCACCAGAAGGATGATGTCGTCTCCAGGCTGTTTCCACATTCAACGTGAGGCCTGTTGGGGCAGTAGATACTGCGTTGGTCAATGCATACTTGGCAGGCTCTTGCGCAGCCCTTGTACGTCTATGAACAGAAAGGACGGCAACAGGGTATAGATCCGTCTGCCTACTCAAGCCGACCGGTTTTGCTGCGACTCCACACCATACCGGTTTGCCCCTTTGAACTGAAGCCTAGTTTTTCATAAAAACCTGGCCGCCGAGTGCAAAGCCAAACGAGCTCCACTCGATTCAGACGTGGGTGGTTGAGAATCCGCTGGACAATTTCTCTTCCGATCCCTTTGCCTTGATATGCTTTATCCACGATGACATCCCAGATTGTTGCACGGTAGATGAAGTCCGTGAGTACACGGCCAAATCCGATGAGCCTCTCTCCATCCCATGCACAGAGAGTCAGATCGGTATGCCGTAGCATTGCCTTTGCATCATCGATGGATCGATCCTTGGCCCAGGGCGCCTGATGGAATAAGTGTAGGAGCTGAGAGGCTTCAGGTGGTCCCTGATTGGAATAGATAACCGCGGACTTGAGGGTTGGAGGCATCTTATACTAAAGTATCCCCCGCGAATTCATCCGGAGTGTACGAGGAAACGCATGTCAACGCAAGTCCGTAGCTGTCCAAAATGTTTTCAACTCATGTGGCTGAAAGCTGATGAGTATGAGGTGCTCGACTCTGAGACTGTTCGGACAAAATGTCCGCACTGTGGTACCACGTCGCGGTTTAAGCTCGTCACCGCTGGAGCAAACGCGTTAGGCCCAAGATGGGACACTGACCGTAGCCGTTCCTCGTGCCTACTGTTTCGTGAATTGTTCCTACACCCATTGCCGTCTTGCGGCTTTGTCTGCTGCCCCACGAGGCCTCAGGACACCTGACCTCCCGCCCCATCTAATTCAGGCTGATTTCCCGGAAGAACCTTGCGCAACGAGACACGGTACTCTTTGAGTCGTTGTTCATCGAGGCGTCCGACTTCGATTGCTTTCTCGGATTGCATCCGTTCGAGATGATCCAAGACCGTGAGCAGCGGCTGAACCGCACCGAGGAGGTTCCCAATTTCAAATGCTTCCAGTGATGACACCAAGGATTCATTTAGTCCCTTGTATGGAGTCCCGGCACTCTGGCTGCGCGTACGAGAGACGATGGTTTCAAAGCTATCGATTGCCTCGATAGATGGCTTCACTCCCGATGGCACCGCATTCAAGTGCACAACAGACGGAAGACGAGCCGCATAGATTTTGATATGCGACGTCAAACCTCCTATGGCATCAAGGATCTCAGCAGTCAGCATACGTCCTCAGAAAGGTGAAGTTGAGAGCTACTTCTTCGACCTATTCTCTCCTGGGACGGTTTCCCGTTCAAGCTCGGACATAACCGTCTCCATATCCGTCGGCACCGATCTCGTAAACTGTTCTATCACTCCCGTCCTGGGATGAATGAAGCCAAGAGTTCTGGCATGGAGCATTACCCGGGGGATCGTGATCTCGTCGATCGCACAAACCCGTTGCCCACCGTAGGTATGATCGCCCAGAATGGGATGTCCGAGTGAAGTGAGATGAACCCGCAGCTGGTGAGTGCGGCCCGTTCGTGGGTACAGCAACACATGCGCGGCCACTTTGCCATATCGTCGAGTCACCACGTATTCCGACGCAGATTGTTTAGGGCTGGTTGTTCTTGCCGAAAACTTTTTCCGGTCTTTGGTATCCCGACCAATTGCCAACTCAATGAGTCCTCGGCCTTTCTTAGGAACTCCCCAGACCAGAGCCTCGTACACCCCGCGTGATGGTGTGGAGTTTGAATTGTGCAGCGAGGGCGCGGTGCGCTGCGTCGGTTTTCGAGACTCGATCCGTCGAAATCGAATCCCGTTCCCGCTTCCTGAATGCCGCTCGAAGTGGTGGTCTCGTCGAGCAATCTTC
>JAAUPT010000212.1 GCA_012032965.1 Nitrospira sp. | reverse complement strand
GCCTGCTTCGTCCCAGAGTGCGACGCCACGATCTAAGACCCACATCCAGCTTCCGTCACATCGCCGAATTCGATATTCCTCCCGAAACTCCCGGCGTTTTCGGGCCAGGTACTCATCAAGGTGGCTGAGGACACGGGCACGGTCGTCCGGGTGGATCCGTTCCGCCCCACTGCTCAGGCGACTCCTGTTCGCTCTGGGGGGAAAACCCGTGCATCGCGGTCCACTGAGGCGAGCACACGGCCAAGCGTGTCGTTAAATCCCAGTCGTAGACCCCATCGTGTGTGGCGTGCGTTACGAGGTCCCAGCGATCGAGCGCGGTCTGGAGTTGCGCGGTACGCTGGGCCACGCGTAATTCCAGCTCTTCTTTGATGGTGAGCAAGGCCTGCTCCGCCTGCCTGCGCTGTCCGACTTCCTGTTGAAGGCCCGCTTTTGTTTGTTCCAACTCGACGGTGCGTTGCGCGAAGAGCTTCCCGCCCCACAGCGCAGACCAGAGGGCTATAAGGGTAAGGCCTCGGTCTGCCGCAGACCAGATAACAGAAACCCCCAGTGGTGACAAAATGAGGCCAGCAATCGTGAGCACGGTGGACAACACGCCCATGATGAACGCGAACCACCATCCTCTCAGCCAGAGACTCGCCAAACAGACCGGGATATACAGTATCGACACGGCGAAGCCGCGTGGTGTGAAGCAATCCAGGAGGAATACGCCACCCACCGCTGCATACAGCAGGAGAGATGCGACCAGAGTTGATATGGTTATCCTGGCGGGTCGTTCGGTCTCAGCCGAATCAATGTGCTTTTCCAGAGTGGACTGGATCATAGAGCGATCATAGGCTCAAGCGATAGTGCTCGCAAGAGCGGAAGGGCATGCACTCCGCGTCGAACCGTTCCGCTGGTAACCTTTCAATTTCACACTAGGTCAACCCCTAGCAGATGCAGGAGTGCATAGGTCGTGAACCGTCACAGACCCATCCGTCGTTGAGCAGAAGCCCTCCTGCAGCACACCCGCTGGCAAAGTCTTCGTCGCGCACTGAGTCATTCCCTAGTAGTGCAAGGGCAGGAGATCAATTACGGTGACAGCGTGGGTCACAGGATTTCTTAATAGAACGATACCTAGATGAACGTCATGCGGTACGGAGTCGGCACATGCGTGTGACTACGGAACAGAAGGAGACCTGTCCACGCTGCCATGGATACATGGTGCCGGTGGATGTCGACAGCTCCGAGGGAGTCAGGCTCGAATGGCGTGAGTGGCCTGGGTGGCGCTGCGTCAACTGCGGTGAGTGGATCGATCCGATGATTCTGGCAAACCGGCGAGGTGCCGTGCCTCGAGTCCGAATCCGGCACAGGCACCATAACCAAGGAGGGGATCATGGATAAGGTGTGGTTGTATTTGGCTGGCATGGCCATGGGGGTCGTGGTGATCATCTACTTTGTAATCTCGACCGTCCGCGGGATGAATCCGCCGGCGTATTAGGAGACGAAAGAGATGGCACCATCCTCTTCCACACCGATCGGGTAGCGTGCCATCGATGAGGTCGAAGGCCTTTGCCCGATGGAGCGGTAGAAGAACGTCGACGTGTTCTGAGGAGGAGAGGCGGCATCGAATCAATGAATATGACATGAAAGGGGGACTTCATGAGAACACACATCATGCACAAAACAGATGAGCCGTTGGCGCAGTCAGCTGGCAAGGAATCTGCTCAGGCCGTCTTGGACGACGACGTGCAGCAGCGGATCGCCATGCGTGCCTACGAACGCTACCAAGAGCGAGGGTACAGTGACGGGCATGATCTCGACGACTGGCTGGAAGCCGAACGCGACCTTCTTCCGTCCATCCGTCGGGACTGACCGAGACATGTGGGTGATGCTCCTTCGAGTTGTCCTAGTCCGCGGCTGAGGCGCCGCAGGATTGTGGTTTGGCCGACACCGCACGGTTGAGACAGGTCGCGGTCACGTGTGCGCTCGGCAGAAAGGAGGGCGGAAGCACGAGCGATACGGGTAGGTGAATCCTAGAGACGGTTTCATTCTGGAGGCGATCACGTGCTCCTCACGTCGCATAGCGAAGGAGGGCAGACGATGAAGATGTGGACATGGACGTACTTGTTCTTGGCGTTCACTTTCCCAATGGCCGTACCGGCCTTTGCAGCGGACGACATCGAATCTCTGATCAAGGCCGGGGATCATCGCAAGTTGGAGATGTACTATCTCGAAGAAGCAAAGAACCTCAAAGCCAAAGCGGAGAAGTGGGAGGTGCTCGCCGAGTACTACGAAAAGTTTCCGGAAGAATATTCCGGTGGCAGCGAGAGTGTGCATAAACATATCGAGAATGTCCGCGCCATCGCGGAGGACTATCGGAAAGCCATGCATGAGGCTCGCGACTTGGCGTTGCGTCACCACTCATTGATCCGGAAAGGTCCGTGAGGTTTGTGAAAGTCGAAGCTTGAGTATGGCATCGCATCACAACAGGCACAGGGATCAGACGGGGTACTGGGGAAAACGGCACAGCAATACGAACTCAGGTTAATGTGGGAATGGTCCATGGCTCGCAAGACGTTCTCGAGACCCACAACGACCGATCGGTCACGGAGGCGCATATGAACAGACGACATCGCAAAATTGTTGAACGCGTCTTGGTTGTTGGGCTGTTCCTCATGGGAACCGCATGTGTGGCGATTGAAGCGGGACATGAAGGTGTACTCGTCGAGCAGCCGTTTGTCTTCGGCCATGGCGGTGTCGATCCGGTCCCTACCACCACGGGGCGGCTCTGGGTCGTGCCGACGACCAAAGTGATCGATGTCGACGTCAGGCCGGTCCAGTACGCCGAACATTTCGACATCATCTCGGCCGAGAACGCGCCGGTGTCCTTCGATGCCTTTCTCATTACGAACGTCGTGGAGGGGCGTTCTCCGGAACTCATCGCCAAGTATGGACCCAATTGGTATCAGAATAACGTGAAAGAAGCGTTCCGGACCTTTGTGCGGGAAGAAGTGCAAAAGTACCCGCTCTTCCAATTGACGACCGATCCGACCACTCGTGCCAAACTGCAGGACGCCATCGCGCGCGAAGTGCAGACCAAATTGATCGAAAAGCAAAACATTCCGGTACGGCTCAACCGCATCGTGGTTGGCAGCATCATGCCGCCGCAGGGGGTGGTGCAGCAGACGACCGAAACCATCGTGCAGGAGCAGCGGAAGATTACGATGGCGGAATTCCAGAAAGCGGAGGAAGCGCGTGAAAAAGCTGAAAAGCAGCGCGGCATCGCTGACCGAGCCTATCGGGAGTCACTGGGGCTATCCGCGACGGAGTTCGTCGATCTTCGCCGCATCGAAGTGCAAAAGGAGATCGTTCAACATGCTCCTTCGGCCCTGACGGTCATCATGGGGCTCGAGCGTACCGCGATCAATATGCCGCCGTCGGCGACAGCCCCGTAGACATTCACGTGCGGCGTGGCGAGCTATCGGTACGCGCAGGCGACGTCGTCCCCGTTGGCGGCGGTGGTGAGACCGATGTTCTGCTGAACGGGTGGTTCATTTACGACCTAATAGCTGCACCGAACAGGAGGAACCGCCATGAAACACTTACGCTCGAGTCAGGGTATGGATGGTCTTACCGCCGTGTTCGCGACCAGGGAACGCACTCCCATTCTGAGGCGGCCGGACGAATACGGCATGGCTTACGAAGACATATTTTTCCCATCACTAGACGGGGTCGGACTCGAAGGCTGGTTCATCCCGTCCTATTCCGACCATCTTGTTGTCTGTAGCCATTGCATGAGCGGCAATCGATATGGTTATCCGGGGCATCTGGAACCCTGGACGAGCCTGGGCGGCGTCGAAGTCAACTTCCTCCCTATGTACAAAGCCCTGCATGACGCGGGCTATAACGTGCTCGCGTACGATTTGCGCAACCATGGGCTCAGCGGCTCCGGCAATGGTGGAATCGTCGGCATCGGCTTCGAGTACCGCGACATTATCGGCTCTCTGCGCTATGCGGAGAGGCGCCTGGGTCTGCGCAAAATGAGGACCGGCTTACTCAGCGTTTGCCTCGGTTGTGACGCGACGATGGTTGGGATGAACCGACACCCGGAAGAGTTCGAGCACGTGAAGACGCTGCTGGGACTCCAGCCGGTTTCGATCAGGGCGTTTATCGAACAGGCCTCGGAAGTGACTGGGGTCTCAACCGGCGTCGAGTTGTCCGAGAAGGCATTCACCAATGGACCGGCATCCATCTCAATGGGCTGTCGCCGATCACACATGCGAAAGCGGTGCGAATGCCCACGCTGCTCGTGCAGGTACGCGACGAGGTCACGACGGTGCCATCCGACGTGGAGACGATCTATGACAACATTTCTGCTATAGACAAAAAACTGTTCTGGATCGAGGGCACGACCCAGCGGTTGGATGGCTACAACTACTTGGGCGAGCATCCGGAACTTATGCTCGAATGGTTCAAGGCGCACCTGAATTGAGCTTGCCGTATTCATCGAGCGCGTTCGCCGACATGAGCCCATCATCAGTGACCATGGCGGACGCCAAGCTGAAGCGGAGGCGTTGCACAATTTCAGAAGCGAAGGGGGCATC
>JAAUPT010000211.1 GCA_012032965.1 Nitrospira sp. | reverse complement strand
AGTTCAAGACTCACCCGGTCGCGAGTGGGGAAGAACGCGGCCGATCCATACTCCGCATCGACCACCGGCTTCAGCCAGGCAAATCGACGGCGCAGCAAAAACAGATCGACCGCTCGCGTGCCACCCAGGGTGTAGACGGTGTGTGGTTTGCCGTCCTCATCCTCGATGGCATGATAGCGCCCCGCAATTCGATCCAACGTATACGCCGTATGCAGGCCGAAGAGGTTGGCCCAGGGCTTCCACTTCAGAATGTGCGCATCGATATAGACCTCGTCACCGGCTAGTTGGAACCGCTCCGGCTGCCTCCCAGGGACTTGGACCGTCACGCGAAATTGCGAGGGCCCGGTGGGTTCCGTCTGGATGGTCGCGGCAAGATCCTCGCGCGTGAGCACCCGATAGCCTTGCAGCGAGAGATGAAGCGTGAGGAACAGCGACACCGGAAACCAGGCAGGCCATACGCCAGAACCGTATGCAACGAGAGGCGTACGAATCGCCGCTGGCGTGCCGAGACCATGCCAGCTAGCAAGAACAAGCCTCCGAGCACACTGAGCCCTATGGATGTAGCGACCAGCCAAATCACTCATCAAACCCACCGTTCATAGCGTGAAACAGGCTGTGCCGATAAAGCCCAATACAGGGATCGTGAGTTCTTTCTTAACGCGACTGCCATACAGTCTCTATAACATTCCCCAAGCCCCTCTGCCCACGTCCTGCCGGCGGTCACATTTTGATTGAGGTACTGCTGCCCCTTGCCGCCCAAGCCTTTGATGTTGCCACCATGACAGTAACTCTTCTATGCTTGAATGCATGCGTTGGGCAGAGGAAGTCGCTGATCACTTCCGTGGCATACGCCTGGAGCTGGAGAAGATCTTGGACGAGCGGTACGGCCACCGGCCATACGTAACTCTCAAAGCACATCGGATCAGGAGATGATTAAGACCATCATTATCTTTGGGGCCTCTGGAGATCTGACAAGCCGTTTTCTACTCCCGGCTATCGTACGCCTTCATCAGGACGGACGTCTGCCCAAAGACTTTCGTATCGTCGGGGTTGCCCGTGACAAATGGGACACAGCCACGTTTCGACGTCACCTTGAGGAGAAGCTGACGGCCGTCGCGTCTGGAGATGCTTCCTCTTCGCATGGTTCACTTCTTGGGAAGGTAGAGTACCTCCCTGCCGATGTGACCGACCGTGACAGTATGGCCGGTATTTTTCGCACCATGACCACGCCGCTAGTCATCTACCTCGCTCTTCCCCCGTCCCTTTTTCACCCGACAGTCGAAACGCTCAAGGCGGTCAACCTTCCTCACGGCAGCAAACTGGTGCTGGAAAAACCCTTCGGGACGAGTCTTGCGTCCGCACAGGCGCTCAATCGACTCCTCCATGGGTCGTTTCCTGAACAGGATGTCTTTCGGCTGGACCATTTTTTAGGAAAACAGACGGTGCAGAATATTTTGGGGCTACGGTTCGGCAACCGTATCTTTGAACCCCTGTGGAGCGCCCAACATATCGAACGAGTGGCGATTGTCTGGGATGAAGACCTGACTGTGACCGGGCGAGCGCGTTTCTATGACGAGACCGGCGCGCTGCGCGACATGATCCAGAATCACCTGCTCCAGCTCCTCGCGCTGATCGCCATGGAACCGCTGCAAAGTCTCGACGAACGCACGTTGCGGGATCGCAAATTGGATGTCCTTCGCGCGGTCCGACGACTGGCTGCCGACGAAATACTCCGGCACACAATCCGTGGACGATATGGAGCCGGCACAATCGGCGGGCGAGCAGTCCCGGGATACGTGGATGAGGAAGGGGTCAATCCTCAGCGCCATACGGAAACCTTCGCGCAGGTTCGACTCGCCATTGATAACTGGCGCTGGGCAGGTGTGCCCTTTCTGCTCCGGACGGGGAAGGCGCTCGGACAAGAACGCCGCGAGATTGCGATCCATTTCAAATCGGTTCCACACATGGTGTTCGGGCGGCATATTCAGCCTGAGTCCAATGTGCTTAAAATAGAATTGAAACCGGATCGGATTATGCTCTCAGTGAATTTGAATGCCTCCGGCGACTTATGCGATCTCCAGCGGATTGAGTTGGATCGCACGTTAGCCGCGGAGACCCTGCCACCGTATGCGCGGTTGCTGCTCGATGTATTAGAAGGCGATTCGATACTCTCTATTCGAGATGATGAAACTGAGGAATCTTGGCGAATCGTGGAACCAATTCTCTCCCTGTGGCGTGAAGATCGAGTTCCCTTAGCGGAATACCCCGCCGGGTCCGATGGGCCCACAAGTGAATCAAGCGCTCCATGAAGTCGGACGCTACCTGGCTGGTTGTTGACCAACTACTCACGGGCCGGGGCAATGTAGGGAATCGAATACAGGGATCTAGCGTCTTGTCTTGGCGCGACTGTCACATGTCGCCCACCAGATTCCGCATGCCCCGCCAAGTTATTCGGTTGCTTCAGTCCGCTGAAGTTGCCTATGATTGACTTGAGATGGTGTTCCCTGTGCCTCACACCACCAAGGAGGTTTGCCATGCCCACCTACGTGAGTCTTGTGAAGTTCACCCAGCACGGACTTCAAACCATGAAGGACCAGGGTGTCGAGCGCGCCGAGATGGTTAAGAAGAACGCGCAGGCGCTCGGCGGGAAGCTGCTGCAGGCCTACTATTGCCTGGGCGAATACGACGTCGTCGCCATCTGGGAATTTCGTGACAACAAGACAGCCATGAAAGCGGCGGTGATGAACGCGTCGTTGGGGCACATTGAAATTACGACGATGCCGGCCGTCAACCGCGATGAGTGGAAGGCCTTGCTGCAAGAAACGATTGGCAAGAAAAAGTAGCCTTTTCGCTGCATGACCAAGACCTTGATCCGTCACGGAATGTGTCCGAGGTAGGTCGTCACCCAAGCGAAACAGAGCGGTCGGATGAGCTCGATTGCATTTGCTGTTCGTGGTCCTGCACCAGAACGGCCGCATGGCAGCTTCGGCAGATGGGATGACTTCGAGTCAGCTGGAACAAATCAATCGGCCTACCTGCGGGCAGGTTCACCATGAGAGGCAGGCCACGCATCGGGCTCTAGGCTTATAGAAGCTCTGACTCTCTTCCTCAACGACGCGAGCGTTCTCTTCTAGCGGTTGCTTCACGAGGAACCGACCGACAAGAGTCTGGACGAATGCTATCGGCCAGTTCCGTCGAGACTGCGAATCAGCACGGCACGGCCATGGCGATCAAGCCAAGATTGAATGCGGTCGCCCACATGGGCCGGGCGGTCAATCCTCGTATTCTCGTCATGCGGCACACGGATTTCCTGTCCTTGGGCGTCTCGAACCAGGTATGCGCCACCCTCCAAGGCCTGCACTTGGCCAACCACGGACAGAGAGGACGGCTCCCCGACGCACTGGGCAACACGTTGTTGTTCGCCTAACGTCCCCGACACGATCCCCATCCCCAGATACTCCTGTGACGAATTCCCCTGCAGGACAGACTGGGCACAGCCTGTCATCAAGACCAGTATAGAAGGCAGCAGCACCGCATATCGGGAAGATGTGAGCACAGGCATCATGGTTCAGACCTCCACATATGAAAAGGATGGGGCCGGTGCCAGAGAAGTTATGTCGAGCACCATGTCGTCACTATTTCATAGAGCGACAGATTGCTCAAGAAAGTGAGAGAAATGCAACCAACGGCGATCGACTCATGGAGAGGATAAGACCAGGCTTGGCAATTTCCTTGACAAGCACGCGAGCGAATCAGAAGTTTCCCTCTGACGGGATGAGGCTGGATTCGTTGAGAGAACGACTTTTCACTAGCGCGTTTCCGGTATGCTAACCGTCGGGCTCCCCTCTCCCAACCACTTTTTGTATTTCTTATAGTGTTCTTCAATGGCGCTGCGCACCCAATTTTCGCGTGTAATGCGCCCCGCAAAATTGGGCAGCTGTCGCTCAAACTTCTCGATGTCGGCCTTGGTCCATTTCGCAATCTGATCGAAGCAGAACACCCCCTGCTCATTGAGAAGTTTTTCTAGAACCGGACCGACACCGAATATGTTCTTGAGATCGTCCGGACTGCGTCGAGAAGCCTTCCTGCCATCGTCCGATGGTGTCGTTTCAAGCGTCTTGCTCCGGCCCGGTTTGTCCCGGTACACGATTTTCTCCACCAGTTTCTCCACCGGCACGTCCACTCGCTTCTCCACCACCTTCTCCACGGATCGTTCGTGGCGCGCTTCCAACTTCGCAATCTGTTCCCGCAGCCCCCCGATCATCGCCACTTCACTCTCGAGCACCTTGATCCGCGCCAGGTGCGCCGGGTTGTCCACTTGCCGCTCCACCGGCTTCTCCACAATCTTCTCCACCGGCACGTCCACCCGCTTCTCAATTGTCCGAACTCCCAGCTGGTGCTTTTGCCACAGAGCAAGTTCTTCGGTGAGTCGGCTAATTTCCTGTTTTTTTTCAGCTGCCCACGGACGAAATCGCATACCTTGGAAACCCCACCCGATCAGCCCTGCACCCAGCAAGGCGGGCAACCAACAGATCCACGAACTCATGGCTGCTCTCCTTTCACCCGAACGAGGAATTCGATTCTCCTATTTCGGGATCGCCCTTCA
>JAAUPT010000210.1 GCA_012032965.1 Nitrospira sp. | reverse complement strand
ACCAAGACTTGATTGTGACGACGCGGTACGACAACGTTCCTACAAGTCCAACCTATCAAAAAGTCCTAGTCGATAAGTTTGTGGATGCCAACGCAGACGGGGTGGCCGACAGTACGACACCCACATTTACCGGTGATCTCAAATCGATTCAACCTATCTGGGAAGCGGGTAAAGAACTCGCGAATGCGACCTCAGCCTCCCGCAAGGTACTCACGTGGGTCGATGTTGATAACGACGGAATCGTTGATTCGACAGAACAGATCGAATTCAGCTCAACCAATTGTCTCCTGCTTCGAGACTATTTGCGGTATGCATTAGATACTTGCGTGGGTAGCACCAATGCGACAAATTTGATCAACTTCATTCGCGGTGATGAGGTCGCCGGGTTACGGACGAGGATGTTGGAGGTCCCGGTCGGAAGCGGAAACTACAAGGTCTGGAAGCTGGGTGATCCCATTCACTCGACTCCAACGGTGGTGGGTGCTCCTAAGGCGCGCTACGACCTGGCGTTCGGAGACCCCACGTACACGGCCTTTTACGCGAAGTATCGAACCAGACGTCAGGTCGTGTATGTCGGCGCGAATGATGGCATGCTCCACGCCTTCAACGGAGGCTACTACCATAAGGGCGACGATCCCACCACAGCTGCTGCCGTGGAACATGGTTGGTACACCAAGAATCCAACAGACAATTCAAGTGGCCCGAATCTTGGTTCAGAACTCTGGTCGTTCATTCCGCAGGAATTGTTACCACACCTCCAGTGGCTTGCTAGGACAGATTATACGCATGTGTACTACGTCGATCTGAAGCCGACGATCACTGAAGCTCGGATCTTTACGCCGGATGCCGATCATCCTGGAGGTTGGGGAACCGTGTTAATCGGTGGATTTCGGATGGGCGGCAGTTGTGGAAGCTGCGCGGTTGGCTCGGGAGCCCCACCGATGACGGCCACGGTCGGGGGAGTCTCTCGGACGTTCTATAGTGCCTACTTTGCCTTGGATATTACAAACCCGGAGGTCGACCCCAAATTGCTGTGGGTGTTTAGCGACAACGGACTCGGACTGACTACCAGCTATCCAGCTGTGGCTCGTATGAATCCGAAGACTGATAGTCCCATCGATCCGACCAATGAGAAATGGTATGTCCTGTTTGGCTCGGGGCCGAACGGCTACCAAGCGGATCTCACTTCCGCCTCGTCCCAGACCGCGAAGCTGTATACCGTGGACCTCAAAAACGGACCAAAAGTCGCTGCGGGCGGCAGTTTGACGACCATGCCGATCGGGATCTGGAAATCATTCATGGGGCATGTGGTCGCAGTCGATAAGGATTCGGACTGGAGGACAGACGTGGCCTACTCAGTCCGGACGATCCACGATGGGGCTCTCCCGTGGCGTGGGAAACTCTATCGTCTCACCATGGGTTGTGCCACTGCACCCTGCAGCTCGACGAACTGGGGTATTGCTAACGGAGGTAACCGGACTCCCACGGAAGTGATCGATACGTTCTATGATGCGTCTCTTGGGACAACAGTGGAAGTCGGACCTTCCGCGTCGGCTCCAACCGTGACTTTGGACGATACCGATAAGATGTGGGTCTTTTTCGGAACGGGTCGATATTTCAGCAACACGGACAAGGTCGATAACACCATTCAGCGCTTGTTTGGAATCAAGGACTCTGTGATGAATGCCATGTGTAACGAGAGTTCGACGGTGAGTTGTCATGATAATGATCTGGTGGATGTCACCAACGCGGTGATTTGTATTGTCTGTAGCGGCAGCACCAATCAGGTCACCGATCCGACCAACCCTGGAGTCACCAGCTTCAACGGTACCGGGACCACGTCGATGATCGGTTTGGTCGCGTCGAAGGACGGATGGCGTGTCACAATGCCTGGACCAGTCACGATCACGGATCCGTTTACCTTGCTAACCACCAATTATGCTGCCGAACGTTCCGTGGTCAATCCGACCTTGGTGGCAGGGACGATCTTCTTTCCAACCTTTGCCCCGACGAACGATTTCTGCGCGTCTGATGGAGCGAGTTACCTGTATGCGTTGTTCTACAAGACCGGAACCGCATCGACAGCTCCCGTTATCGGCACGACGAATTCGGGGAGCAATACCAACGTGAACTCCAAGTCGTCTTTAGGGACTGGACTCGCATCAAGCGGAACGATTCATTGCGGGCAAGGTTGTAGTTATAACGTTCAGATGTCGACCGGAGCGTTTACGCAGGGGAACGTGAATCTTGAAGGCAATTACAGCCGTTACGTGAACTGGGTGCATCAGCGGGATTAGGAGTTTGATTGGCGCTATCTCAAGGGGAAGAACTGAAAGTTGATGATGGTCATGTCGAGTTGTATGCGCAACGCTCAGAAGATTGGACTACTGATCACGGCGATGGCGCTGTGTAGTGCTTGTACTGGCGGCGAGGAGACTGAGGCGACTGCACCAGCTACTCATGCTTCAGATAATCGACCGCCGGTTGTAACGACGGCTGTGATCATCAATGCTCCCCTTTCCCAGGCCGCTCCTGCCGCCGTGCAGATTCAGTCTGAGGACCCGGAGCGAGAAGCGGTTTCTTTTCACTATCAATGGTATGTGGATAACGCACCCATCGCAAATCTAACGAATGCGACGTTGCCAACCCAATTCTTCAGGCGTGGGCAAACGGTGTCTGTGGAAATCATCCCGACAGACGGCGTGAACAAGGGGCAGCCGTATCGAACGGCGGGCGTTGTCGTCGGAAATGCCTCGCCAAGGGTGACAGCCGTTTCACTCATACCTCAGACGGCGCGAGCTGGGGATAGGCTTGAGGCACAAGTTGAGGCGAGTGACCCGGATCATGATCGTATCGATTTAACATTCAAATGGTATCGCAATGACACTGTCATTAAGGAGGGTGAAGATTCTTTTCTCGATACCACCGGCTTCGCCGCTCCTGATCGAATCGCGGTTGAAGTGAGAGCGAGTGATCCATCTGGCTCAGGACATTCTTCGACGTCCGAACCGCTGGCATTAGGCAATAGCGGTCCAAGGATTGTATCAACTCCTCCTACCGCAGCTGTTCAGGACCGGTTTGATTACTCGGTACAAGCGCTTGATCCAGACGGCGATCGGTTAATCTATCACTTGGAGATGGCTCCTCCCGGTATGGTCATCAGTTCGGAATCAGGTCATATTGGGTGGCAGATCCCGACAGATCAACAGGGAACATTTCATGTCAAAGTTGTCGCGAAAGACGAACATGGAGGTCTAGCAACCCAGGAGTTCGATCTGACTCTGACCCAGAAAACCCCATCTGCCACGCCCGGCGCCTGAAGTTTCAATAGGATCTTGCATCTGCTTGTCTAGCCTTTTTCTTGTCTGCTACAATGCGGAGCACTGATGTAGGAGGGAGAGCAACCATCGCTCGTGCGTAAGCTTAAACTACGAGAGGGTACCAACACCGCTGTCCTATTCGGTCACCATGACCGACATCTAAAATTGATCGAAGACGAGCTGGGTGTCCGGCTATCTGCACGCGGTGAAGAGCTCACATTGGATGGCCTCCCCGACGCTGTTCGTCAAGCCGAACGAATTCTCCTAGAACTTGCCTCCCTCACGAACGAGGGAATTACACTTCAGGCCGACGATGTGACTCACGCGCTGGGCGCCTTACGCCGAACCCCCGAAGCCTCGCTCAGGGACGTACTCGGTCAGTCGGCTATGGTTGTCACCAAGAAGCGCTTCGTCGGCCCCAAGTCTCCGACTCAAAAGTCTTACATTGAAGCGATTGAGCAACACGATATCGTCATCGCCATCGGGCCGGCTGGGACCGGGAAAACATATTTAGCCATGGCTATGGCGGTGAGTGCCTTAATAAATAAGGAGGTGAGCCGAATTATTCTTGCCAGACCTGCGGTCGAAGCTGGCGAGAAGCTAGGCTTCCTGCCAGGCGACATTTACGAAAAAGTAAATCCATACCTGCGGCCGCTCTATGACGCACTGTTTGACATGATAAACATGGAACGGGCCAATCGGTTGATTGAGAAAGGCGATATTGAGATCGCACCTCTCGCGTTTATGCGTGGGAGAACTTTGAACGATTCCTTTGTGATTCTCGATGAAGCGCAAAATGCGACGGCTGAACAGATGAAAATGTTCCTCACTCGGCTGGGATTCCATTCCAAGGTCATTGTCACCGGCGATATCACGCAAGTGGACCTACCGAATGACCGAGTGTCTGGCCTCATACAAGTCAAGGAGATTCTTCGTGATATTGAAGGTATTGCCTTTATCTACTTCGATGAGAAAGATGTTGTGAGACATCGACTCGTTCAAGACATCATCAAAGCCTACGATCGCCATCAGGCGGTGAGTAGTAGTGAGTCTCAACAAACTCGCGAGCCACTCTCATCACCACAGCGTCAATCCTCGATTTTAAATAAGCCGACTACCGCCGGTTCACCGTCGGTCAGCCATGCAAGGCGTTCTCGGTAGATGGCCGTGTATCTCCGGGTGAGCCTTGTGCGGTACACCGTCCGACGACCTTCCTTGATCCGTCTGGCACAACGCATCTTGATGGCTATAGGAGAGGCGAACTCTGAATTGAGCCTGGAATTGATAGG
>JAAUPT010000209.1 GCA_012032965.1 Nitrospira sp. | reverse complement strand
ATGCAGCCCGTGAAATGGTTGTCTTGTCGGGGGTTAATGGGGAGGCAATCGGCGGATTATCGTGGGACTTCGTCATCGACCAGATTCTTGCCTACCACAAGGTTTCTGTTCAAAAAGAGATCCGCTCCGAGCCACGCATCTCCCTGGCATTTCGGGTGCGATACAACACCCCTGAAGGTATGCGATTTGAGAGTCGCGCAGGAGGTATCGGGGGAGGCGGGTTATTTATTGAAAGCCAATCTCCTCTTCCTGTAGGGACCAAGCTAGCCA
Source organism: Nitrospira sp. (assembly GCA_012032965.1). Lineage (GTDB taxonomy): Bacteria > Nitrospirota > Nitrospiria > Nitrospirales > Nitrospiraceae > Nitrospira_D. The sequence continues at coordinate 4,345 of JAAUPT010000209.1, read as the reverse complement.
TGGAGTTCTCTCTTCCGGAAAAGTCCGAAGAATGGCTTCCAGCTAAAGGGAGCGTAGCGTGGGTTTGCCCAAAGGCCGATCAATATACGTTCAGCCCTGGAATGGGAATCCGATTCACAGAAATTTCCGAAGAAATTCGGGATCGAATTCATGAGCTAGTGAATATGACCCCGAACACGAGCCAAGCAGCCTAGCGTTACTCTTTATGTAGCTTATTTGGAAGAGCATCGGGTTTATGAAACTCCCTGTTGTTTCCACTGCAGGTCATCAAGGTAAATCTCTCGTCATCGATTTGGACCAAGAAACGATCAACATTCACGACGCCCCAGGTCACCTGTTGGGTGCTGTGTCATGGGGTGCGGTTATTGAGCGTGTGCTTATTAGCGGTGAAGATGCTCGATTTGCCCACTGCCGTACCCAACCGCGTGCGCCTCTTGCCCTGAAGGTCCGTTACACGACACCAGAAGGAAAGCAGTTCGATAGTCTGACAGGAGGTATCGGTGGAGGTGGGTTCTTTATTGAAAGCGGTGCTCCCTTGAAACCAGGCACTGAGTTGACGGTTGAATTCGCCGTTCCAGATAAACCCTTGGAAAGACTCACAGCTAAAGCAAAGGTCGCGTGGGTCCGTAGCAAACCCGAGCGATACCTCCTATTCCCTGGAATGGGCGTTCAATTCATCGAGTTGGATAAGAAGGTTCAGGAAGAACTAGTTGGGCTGGTCGAGGCTCTGAATCGAAACCGAAACCCATCCTGAAGTCCTTGAGATCCTGTCTTCTATCCAATCAACACCGGAACTAGCTCTTTATCACACTATCAATTCGATCTTTACCTTCAAGATGGACGCTGAATCGTGTAGGCATCTAGAATCTACTCAGGGCTTGCGCGGCGGCTCGCTGTACCGACGGATCCGCATCCTGCAGAAGCATTGTCAATTTGAAACGTGTTTCAGAATCCAAATCTGATAACCAACCCAAGCTCCGAACGGCAGCTTCACGCACGGCTGACTCTGAATCATCTAGCTTTGCTAGAAGGAAGGGTTTTGATTTCAAATCTCCAATCTTTCCCAAAGCCTCGGCTGCGTTACGTCGAACGAACGTATCGCGGTCATCTAGCAACGTGATCAGGAGGTCAACCGCCGTTTGTCGATCGGGTAAGGGACTATCCTGGTAGCAACCTACAGTCAGAGAGAAGCAAATGAGCAATGGAAATGGGGATGTGAAGAGGAACCATTTGGTTCGGCAAGCACGTGACAACAGTATGGAGAACTGCGAAAAGAGGATCACGAGGATTTTGAGGACTCGTCCTGTACTGGCGGTGGTTCCTTTGCCGCTTCGATAGATTGCTGGATTTCTTTTTGGGCCGCATCTATTTCGGCCTGAATGGTCTGCATTTGAGGGTCCACGCTATTTCGGACATCGGTCACCGCCTGCCGAAACGTTCGTACGGCTTCTCCAAGGCCTTCCCCTAGATGTTGCAGATCATCGGGCGACATTCCTGCAGCAGCAGCTGTTGCAGGTGCATTCGATTTGCGCGCAGCTTGTTGTGCCTGCACACGGGCGACAGCATCTTTATTGACGATCGCTGAAGGGCGTTTCGTGGTGGCTTTCGGCGGGGGACGTGGCTGGCAATGGAGGGTATGAGGCACGAGCTGCCGGGGGAGGAGATGCAGCCCGTTCTTCCATAGAAATGACAGGAGTAGCGGAAGACGTAGGAGCTGGATTTGGAGAAGTGGTCGAGGCTTGTGGCGTGTGGGGGGCGGTATTGTAAAGCAACGAAGCAGTGGTCCCAGGCGTCAGCTCAGGCCCAGGAACATAGGGGACATTTGCTTTGGACAGGGCGGAGGATGATTGAGCAGCAGAGGGTGCCCCAGTTGTTGCCATAGGAGGAGCTTCAACTGATCGTGGTTGTTCAGTTTCCTGTTGGGTCTGACTTGGTGTGGACTGGGTGGAGTCGTTGACCTCTTTCCGAAATCCTTTCAAGGCTTTACCGACGCCCTCACCGATCTGCGGCAGTCGGCCGGCGCCAAAAATGATCAGGATAATGATGAGAATGATAATGAGCTCAGAGAAGCCCATGGTTCCGAACATCGGTCCCTCGTGCGGAGAACCTGCAAACAAGCAGGATTGGAATTTAATCTAGCTGCTGTAAAGAGACAGTGTCAAGGAAGCGGCACGCGCAGATGTACTGGATCCTAGAGAAGAGGCACGATCTCGGTCTGAATTGGCAAGCCATACACCACGGCCTCTCGATCCGAGATGTACACATCGAGCTCGCTCCTGATTCCGAATTCTCCCGGAAGATAGATGCCGGGCTCTATCGAAAAACAGGTGCGCGGCATGAGTCGGCGAGTGTCTTGCGTTTCCAGGTTGTCGATATTGGCTCCATTGCCGTGGACGTCTTCACCGATAGAGTGGCCTGTTCGATGGATGAAAAAGTCACCGTAGCCGGTATCGAAAATGGTTTTTCGGCAGATATCATCGACTTCCCATCACAGGGAAATTGCCCGGCCAGTACCTTCTCTTGGACAAACGAGAGTGCCGCATCGCGCCCTCGTCGCACATAATCAAAAATCGCGCGATGCCTAGACGGCACGTGCTTACCGCTGTAGCCTGTCCAGGTGATGTCGCCGTAGACGGATCCCGGGAGGGTCTGCTTCGCCCATAGATCGATCAGAATCAAATTGTCACCAGTGATAGGGGAGGATCCGGATTCACCCGGGCAATAATGGGGGTCGGCGCTGTGAGTGTCCACAGCGGCAATCGGAGCACTGGAAGTCGTTAAACCCGCGTCGCGAATGCGCGAGAGGATGAATTGTTGCAGGTCGTATTCTGTCAGCGGACGTTCGTGGGTGAGGCAAGAGGCCACATGAGAAAAGGCGTCATCGACGATGCTTCTGAGTGTGACGACAGCGTACCGATGGGATTCCAGCTGGTGATCCGTCCAAACTGCCTCAAATCGTTGCACGAGATCGGCTGATGTGACGACCTTGAGTCCAAAGCTTCGAATCAACTCAACGGTACCGGCGTCGACCCGTGACAGATATGGAACAGCGTTGAACGGTGAATACTGCATGGCAATTTGTTGTCGATCTCGCAAGAGGGAGGCCAAGAGCATCCGTTGCTGCTCCCATGACACGTACTCCTGAACCTGGCCGGGTAGATCATCCAGTACATATGGTTCGATCTTGTGAAGAAGTTTGACAGGATCTCCGGTTGTCGGTATCCAATAGTACCAGCGACGAGTGACGTGCCGAGTCGGGTCAAGCAGTAGCACGCGATAGGCGAGCGGGTCACTGCCCCGAAAATCGTAGAACAGCCATCCGTCGACCGTCGGCAGATCTCGAAGGGCCTCTTGAATTGCAAGGATCCGACTATGATGTGCACCGCTCTTCATAAAGTGGCATCTTATCCTTGGGGGCTGAAAGGCGTCAATCGATCGACTGACGCCACATGGATCATGGTACAATGACCCTTCATCATGTCAGAAGCAACGCGAGACGTCCCTGCCTTTCGAGTCACATTTTTCTTTGGGCCCGAGCCGGTCGAGGGGAAAACCGATGCGGTGGTCTGCGTGTTCAATGTCAAAAACGGAGTTGGAGGGCAGGCATTCAGGTCGCGGTAGAGATTGGCACGAGTCAGCTTACGGCACTTCGAAGGACCTTGGAATTGAATGATCGGCTCGCGGCAAGTTTGAAGGCGGTCGACCGCATGAGGTCTTACACTACCAAGAGCGTGTGGACGATGTCTTCGCACAAGCCCTCTGTCGGTGCAAGCTAGATTTGCGATTGCGGTCTGGTCTCGCTCAAGAGAATCAACGAATGGAAGCCGATAAGTTGACGGACGAGTTGAACCAAGAGGCCTACGCCCGTACGGATGATATCCTCGCGCACATATTAGACGAGTTGGATCTGATTTCGAGCCATCCGTCCTCGCTTTGATGTGTAAATCAGCCAGGGGGCTTGCATTCACAACCGAATTTGTTATAACGCATGTCAGTATGTCCACATGATCGTTCATGCGGAGACTAGTTTGCGCATTTGAAGGAAGAAAAGGAGGCGCCTCACGTGAGACTTGCCATTGTGATTCTCGTCGTTGTCATGACCTATTGTTCGATGCTCGTAGCCCCAGCGTGGAGCCAGTCGTCGGCCGCTGACGCGCAGCAAGGGACGGCGACCGGAGCCGGTATGGAAGCGGCGTCTGCCGCCGCCACTATCTTGTACTTCCCGTTCAAAGCGGCGTTTGCCATCGGTGGTGGGATTGTGGGTGGCCTCGCCTACGTTTTTTCAGGGTTTCAGCGAACAAACGGCGATGAATATCTGGGTGCCCAGCGTGTACGGCACCTACCT
>JAAUPT010000208.1 GCA_012032965.1 Nitrospira sp. | reverse complement strand
GGGTTGTACTTTTCTAGAATTATGGGAAAGTGTAGCTCGTGTGTGGTCATGGTCTTCAACCATCGAGGAGATCTGTGAATGAAAGACTTTTTACCGTTTCATAGGTCTGACGTTGGAGAAGAAGAGGTGTCCGAAGTCGTAGATGTTCTCCGGTCGGGATGGCTGACTACAGGGCCAAAGGTGAAAGAATTTGAGCGGGAATTTGCGGCAATGGTGGGGGCAGAACATGCCGTTGCGGTTAATTCCTGTACGGCTGCTCTTCATCTTGCCCTTGAAGCTGCCGGTGTGAGCGAAGGGGATGAAGTGCTGGTTCCGACGATGACCTTTGCCGCAACGGCCGAGGTCGTCACCTACTTCAAGGCACGACCAGTTCTGATTGATTGCGCACAAGATACACTGAATCTGAACACCGATCGTATCCAGCAGGCCATCACGGATAAAACGAAAGCGATTATCCCCGTCCATTTTGCCGGTCATCCGTGCGATCTCAAGCCGATTCACGCGGTGGCAAAAGAGCATAACCTACATGTAATAGAGGATGCGGCACACGCCTTACCTGCACGATATCACGGCAAGATGATCGGAGGGATCTCGGACGCCACCTGCTTTTCGTTCTATGCGACGAAAAATATCACGACTGGCGAAGGCGGAATGGTTACGACGAACAACGCAGAATGGGCCGCTCGCATGCGGATGATGAGCTTGCATGGTCTCAGTCGGGATGCTTGGAATCGGTACTCGGCTCAGGGCTCTTGGTATTACGAAATACTCTCACCAGGGTTTAAGTACAATTTGACTGATATTGCGGCGGCACTTGGGTTGGCCCAATTGAAGAAGTGTGAACGGTTTTGGAAAGGACGTGAGCGGTTTGCTACTCTCTATCATGAAGGATTCCAAGATCTCCCAGAGATCATGTGCCCTACAGCAGCATCTCATGTCCAGCATGCATGGCATCTGTACGTCATCCAATTAGACATAGATCGTTTACGGATCGGTCGGGATGAATTCATCCATCAACTGCAGCAAGCCGGAGTCGGATGCAGTGTACATTTTATCCCCCTCCATTTGCATCCCTATCATCGAGACAGGGGAGGTTATCGACCTGACGATTTTCCTGTTGCCAGTAAAGTGTTCCAGCGAATTGTTTCATTGCCGTTGTACTCGAAGATGACGGAGGATGAGGTCAATCGTGTGATTGAGACGGTTCGTGATCTTGTCAAGAGGAACCAACGATGATCAAGCGTTCATTTGATGTCTGCATGGCCGCAGTAGGATTGGCTCTGACAGCACCCTTGTTTGCAATCATTGCCATCTTGATCAAGCTGGACTCGCAGGGACCGGTGATTTTTCGTCAGATCCGCGTGGGGCAGGGATTTCGTCCGTTCACAATCTTAAAATTCAGGACTATGGTAGTGGCTGCTCCAGGTACCTACGTACCTCTCACAATCGGTCAAGACCCTCGTATAACAAGAGTTGGTCGAATTCTACGAAAACTCAAGCTGGATGAATTGCCTCAGCTGGCGAATGTTCTCGTGGGCGATATGAGCTTTGTCGGCCCAAGACCGGAAGTTCCTCGTTATGTTGAACGACTACGTGCTCAATTTTCCGAGGTGCTTACGATTCGTCCTGGAATTACAGACCTAGCCTCATTGAGGTATATCGATGAGGCGACTCTCCTCTCCTGTTCCTCAAGCCCTGAAGAAGAGTACGAGATCAAAGTTCTTCCGGAAAAGCTCCGGTTGGCGAAACTGTATATCCGTCATATGTCTTTACGGCTTGATTTTGCCATTATCGTACAAACACTTTTGCATATCGGTAGGGTTCCAGTTGTGGTGTTTACACTTCCTGACCTAAAAGCAGCCGTCGAGCCTCCCTGGACCTCCCTTTGGACAAACCTGTCGCCCTTCATAATGAAGTGGCGCAAGCCCATCATTGTTTTGCTTGACCTAGTCCTTATTGTCTTGGCAAACTACCTTGCATTTACCCTAAAATATGACGGGAGCATCCCCGAGGGCGAACTCTATACCTTCGAGCAAACAGTACTCGCGTTGGTTGCCATCAGAGGTGTGGCGTTTGCCTTGTTTGGCTTGAACGAAGGCTTGTGGAGGTATACGAGCGTTTGGGATCTTCAAAATATTCTGAAGGGGGTCTTAATAAGTACCGTTGTATTTTATGGTTGGGTCCATTGGGTGATGGAAATCTCCGGTTATCCCCGTTCCGTATTTGCCATAGATGCTATCCTGTTGATTGGGTTTCTTGCCGGAGTGCGGCTGTCCTCTAGGATCTTCCGGGATAAGGGTGTTTTTCAGAAGAAACGGAAAGTACTGGTAGTTGGTGCCGGCGACTCAGGTGAGCGAGTTGTACGAGAGATGAAGACTCGCAGTATATTTAACTGCCAGCCCATTGGTCTCGTCGACGATAATATCGCACTTCTCAATCAACGGATCCATGGAGTTCAAGTGCTAGGTACGGTGGGAGACATCCCCAAGCTTGTGGAAGCACTCAGACCCGAGGTGGTTGTTGTTGCAGTGCCTACTGCCACACCTGAGTTCCTTCGAGACCTTGTCATCAAATTGGAACCATATGAAATTTCAATAAAGACTTTACCCGCAAAAGAAGAGCTCCTCGCGGACCAAAGCACAGTTAGCCAGATGCGCAATGTATCTGTTCCAGACCTTTTGTCGCGTGCGCCCATAGATCTAGACAATGAAGCGACAAGACAGATGGTAAGAGGGAAAAGCGTCTTAATCACTGGAGCTGGTGGATCAATCGGCTCCGAGTTGGCTCGACAAATCACCTTGTTTGATCCAGAGGTACTCCTCCTCTATGAACGCCATGAAAACAGTCTTTACAATATACATAAAGAATTAGGTGATCGTGGGGTTGCGTTTCCCATCGTCCCTCTAATTGGAGATGTCACTGATGCCCAGCGTCTCTGTGCCGTGCTGGAACAGTATAAACCTCAGATTTTGTTCCATGCAGCCGCACATAAGCATGTCCCTCTCGTAGAGCTGAATCCCTTAGAGGCCGTAAAGAACAACTGCATTGGCACACGGATCACCGCTGAAACCGCAAGTCTCTACGGAGTCGAACAATTCGTCCATATTTCGACCGACAAAGCGGTGAACCCATCGAGTGTCATGGGAGCTACCAAGCGTGTGGCAGAACTCATTGTTCAGGACATCGCAAGGACGAGTCGGACTCGTTTTCTACTTGTACGGTTTGGCAATGTTCTTGGCAGCAGTGGCAGTATGTTGCTGCGCTTCCAGGAGCAAATCAGGGCTGGTGGTCCCGTAACTGTTACACACCCTGAGATCCGACGATACTTTATGCTGATCCCGGAAGCAGTTCAGTTGGTGCTTCAAGCAGCGGCAATCGGCAAGCAAGGGCATGTCTACATTCTTGACATGGGAGAGCAGATCAAGGTTCTCGATCTAGCCAGGAGCCTCATTAGGCTGTCTGGTTTCATTCCTGGAAAGGAAATTGCTATCCAATTCATCGGCCTCCGCCCTGGGGAAAAGCTTTATGAGGAGTTAGTTGGTGAGGGAGAGATTGCGGTGCGCTCACCCTTAGAGAAAATCTTGCAGATTCAGACGACAAACCAGCTCGATTTTGAAGAGTTTCGTGAAGGGCTTTCTGCATTGGAGGCGGCCAGCTACTGCGACGAAACCAGCGTGTTGCTCGAACGGCTCAAGGATCTTGTCCCGATGTTCCGAACCTGCGTGCCAGACACAGAGAGTTCGACGGTGCCAACAAGCCCGCTGTAAAGCCAGAGTTGCGTTGGCAATTCTACTGGTGATTTTGACAAGATCTGAATCTCGCTAGGCCTTAGTATTAACTTATCGGGAGGGTTCGCATGCTATCCCCTGGGTCCGCCATCCCAGCAGAGCAAACAGCGATGGTTGCCGTCCGTGAATATGCACTCATCGCAGCACGCAACAGATGGGTCATTGTAGGTGCAATAACCCTGTCTTTGACATTGGCCTGGGGATACTACCTGCTCGCCACCAAGTATTTTCAGTCACAAACTATGATCGTGGCGGAAGAACGTGGGGGAATCAACACTGTTATCAATGCTGGTGCAGAAGCAGGAGATAGGTTCGAACAACGTCTCTTTCTTATCCAGCGGCAAATCATCAATCGAGATTTCATGGATGAGATCGCAAAGGAATTTAATCTATTTCCAAGTGGACTTACAGAGGAAGAGCAGCGTACCGCCCTCATTGAAATAATGAACATGGCGCGGGTTGAGCGAGTCAAGATGGACCCAGCCGTAGCCCTCTCTCCGCAGAGTCTGGTCGAAGGCTTTGTGGTCTCCTTTATGCATGAGGATCCGGCAACCGCTATGCAAGTAACAGCGCGGATCGCAGACAAATTCATTCATGAGAATAACCTGGGAGCGTGAGAAACAAGTTGAAGGGACGGGAGAATTTCTTGATGAGGAGCTACGACTACTAAAGCACGAACTGGAAAAGCGGGAAGAAAATATCAGTCAATTTAAGAAATTACACCTGGGCGATCTTCCTCAGCAGCAAGATGCCAATATCCGGGCCCTAGATCGAACAGAGGCAGATATCACAACTAGCACTGAAAGCCTTCAACGCCAATCCGACAAGCTGGCCTCTTTGA
>JAAUPT010000207.1 GCA_012032965.1 Nitrospira sp. | reverse complement strand
ACGAATCGGTGATCAAAGTGGAGGGTCAGAGAATCGCTGCCTGATTACCCATACACAACATTTGACTTTAACTCATCGTGGCAGCCATTATTCTGACTGCCCCTCTCGCGTTGTACTCACTTGCGCCGACTGGGCCCCTGCGAGAGGGTGATACGGTGTTTTCCTCTGGACAACAGCAAGTGCGCGTTGAGAAAACCACTGCAGACAAACCGAACGGCGTGGACGATACCTGCTTGCTGGATCCAAATAGTCCCCTCATTGTCATTCACACGCCAAATCCTGCTGACGATCATTCGATCATCGCCGAAGTCCAAGGCAATCCGGCCAATGAATGGCCCTTTTGCCCCGTTCATGCAGAGGTAAGCTTGAAAAACCACCAAATGTTTCAAAAGCCAGCGGTATTCGACAGCATTCGAGAACTATTGATGGGACTTTTCAACCGATGATGAGAGGGACGTTCTACGACTTCAGTCTTGCAGCAAATCGTTTGCGGAACTTCGCCACCTTGGGGCCTACCACAACTTGGCAGTAACCCTGGAGAGGATTCCGAGCAAAGTATTCCTGATGATAAGATTCCGCCTCATACCATCTCGTGGCCGGCACAACTTGCGTGACGATTGGCGCGTCGTACAATTTGTCGTCGGATAAAGTTTTGATCAAGGTTTCTGCCGTATGATGCTGTGCCGGAGTGCAGTGGAAGATTGCGGAACGGTATTGGGTGCCTCTGTCGTTTCCCTGTCGATTGAGCGTCGTCGGGTCATGAATAACGAAAAAAATCTCCAGTAGCTCTTTGTAGGAAATCGCCGTTGGATTAAAGGTGATCCGCACGGCCTCAGCATGCTCAGTCTGCCCCCCACATACCGCCTCGTATGTGGGATGGTCTACGGTGCCACCGATGTAACCGGATTCGACTGAGTCCACACCGCTGACCTGGTCATAGACTGCTTCGAGACACCAGAAGCAGCCACCTGCAAGAATGGCAACTTCTTTCTCAGCTGAAGTTTTTGGCAACTCCTCTCCCATCGTGCAGTGTATCGAGTAAACGGTAGGTTTCTTTCACTGAACAGAGTTCACTAGTCCTCTTCTTCCTCCTCAATATCTTCAATGCCTTCGTAACTCATTTCTGGGAATGATGCCGACGCCTTTTCACAGGCGGTCTCCACCATTTCTTCCGCATCTTCTGCAGAATCAGCATCAACCAAGAACTTCACGGTAATTGCGTACTTCTGTTCCACTCCCCGACTCCTTTCTCTGTCGTCCCGGGCAGATTCCTCGATCAAGACCCAATCGTTCTGTACTTTCTGACAGTTGTGGTAGCTGTGTCAACCTTGATCGAAGCAACGTCGGGGATCATCGATAACGAGACGAAGGGGAGGGTTCGTTCAGAATCAAAAGACTTAAGGCGACTCAGGTGTGAGGGAGAGAAAGACTTGCTTGTGATTGAAGTTGAAGAAACGCTACTCGTCCACGTCCAGATCGGAGAGCACTGTTTTGAGTTTCGCAAACTCTTCTGGAGCAATGCGGGAAAAAGCGATCCCAAAGCTATTTCCATCGACCCAGCGCACAGTGGCTTCGTCAATTCGCAGCGGCCAATCCAGGCCAGGAACGTGGAGCCTGCATTCAAACTTTGATCCCGGCTCGACCTTCATATCACTTTCGATCTTACAACCGCCGGCAGAAATATCCAGGGTTCTCCCCTGCCCCTCCTGCTTGTGCCCAGAAAAGGTACTGCGAAATTGCGTCGTGAATCTCGGTTGGATCCGTCGCTCATCCGTCCGAGGCTTGGCCGTGATCTCCTTGGCATGTTCGGGTCTAAAGAGAAAACTGAGTCTTTTCAAGGACAAACTCCCTGTCTAAGCCTGACCACCTGCACAGAAATGCTGTTTCGCCGCATAGCCCCTCCTATCGGGTTGATAGAAGCATGTGATCCCGACGATTTTGCTGGTAACAAGATTCATCCTGATCAACGCAGAAGGGACGCTCTTTGCCATACGACACGATGACGACCTGTTTGGGGCTCACCCCAACTTCCTTAAGATAATTGCGAGCGGCCTTGGCGCGTTTATCGCCCAACACCATATTGTAGTCACTGGTACCTCGTTCGTCGCAATGCCCCTCAATCTTCAGCACCGCTCCTGAATGATTCTTTAGGTAGGTGGCGTCATGGTTGAGAGCTTCCATTCCTGCATCCGACAAGGTCCATTGGTCAAAGCCGAAAAAGACGTCCTGTAAGCCCGCCTCCACCGCTGCTTTCTCTTCTCTTGTGAGCTCGGCGCGTTGACGAGGGCCAGTCCCCGATGGGTTCAGAGCTGTGGAATATCCATCTTGTGCTAGACGCTCCTCAGATGGATTACGAGAAAACCCGCTCAATTCTTTGCTTGAACTTCCACCTGATATATTCGGCAGCTTCGCACTCGCACTCCCTGATCCGCTTTCACTTTCAGACTGAACCCATTTCTTGCTACATCCGTGAGTCGAGAGCACGATCACGGCTATGGCCATCACAACTCCAGACGTTGCGATCACTCTGTTCATAACTTTTCCTCCATATGTCATCCAGAATTAAATGGCTCAGCGAGTCAGAGCAGCAATGCGACGAAGGCCACGGCCCGACGCTCAGCGTTTCTCTCTCCGAATAAAATATAGCACTGATGTCGTAACCTGTTGCTTCAACAGGATATTACCGGATCACTGGAAGGATGCCTAATGGTTTTGAATATTTTGCAAGACGACGGAGGAGAGAGTTCTCTGATCAAACTGTGAGTTGAGAGTGGGATCATCGATCCCTGGATGGGCAACGATGAGAATGGATGGTCAAACACACGGCTGAAACAAACTGATAAACCTGCCCTGGCTTACCGATAGTCTTTTCGCTCAGCCCAACGAACCGGTCGCAGCACGGTTCCTAGGCCAGCCAGTGCACAGATCATCAAGAGCATGGCCAGTGCGATTACAAGGAAAAATGCGGCTCGTACGTCGTGCAAAACGGGGATCATGGTACCACCCTCCTCTTGCTCGATTGGTTAGCTGCGTCATCCGCATTCACAGACCCAGAGGCTCATCGAATCAGCCTTCTGAAGCGCTCACCCATAACAAGGACATTGTCTGGTCCAGGCAGATCCCCGTTCCTGTTTACAGTATACACCTCCTACCTTCCCTTGTTTTCTATATCGGCAGAACTGCGGCACGGGATTACCTTTTTCAGATTTAGCTCTTAGTCTAGATGAATTTTCCTTACCATGATACCCAGGTTAAGCGCGAGCCTATCAATGCCAGCGCAGGACTAAGCCACTGTAAGTACATGAGAAGTTCTCACCTATCTGTATGGTGCGCCCGGCAGGAATTGAACCTGCGACCTACGGGTTCGAAGCCCGGCGCTCTATCCAACTGAGCTACGGGCGCAACGGAGTACATGAATCATGTTACAGGAAGCGTTGTCAAGGTTGAGAAGGTCGTCCAGAAAGCCTACAGTCGTGCCTGAATTCATCGGCAACTTGCCTGAGAGATTTCCCCTCCGTTTCAATGACATGGTCAGCGGCAGTCTGATACTTCGGTAGACGCTCACGCAGAACGTCTTGAATCTCATCGATAAACGACTTGACTCCGGTCAGGGAAGGACGCTGAATATCACCACCAATGCGCTTCGCAATCGTCTCAACTGAAGCTGTCAGCCAAAATACTGTCCCTAGTTGTTTCAATACCGCCACATTCTGTGGTCTGAGGATGATGCCTCCCCCGGTATCGACGACAAGTCCTTGCCTCCCGGCTAACTGTTGACAGATCTGTGATTCGACATCACGGAAACTCTCCCACCCCTGTTGCTCAACTATTTCCGGAATCGTTTTTCCCGCGACTGTTTCTATTTCTGCGTCAGTTGAGAAGAGCATACGATCGAGACGAGAAGCCAGGATCTTCCCCACGGCACTCTTCCCCGTGCCTCTATACCCAATAAGCACCACATTATTCATCGGAAATGAGATTCTAAGACCCGGCGCATGACATCAACCGGGGCCGTCTGGTTGGTCCATAGTTCAAATTGAGTGACCGCTTGATTGAGGAACATCTCCAACCCTGGAATGGTTGTACACCCCGCATGGTTGGCGTCCTTGAGCAATTTGGTCTCGCGCGGGTTGTAGACAATATCCATCACTGTGAGATCGGTGTGAAGGAGCGAAGCGGGAACACAGCTGGCATCCGCTTTCGGAGACATCCCGACAGGCGTGCAATGAATCAACACCGCGCGTCAGGCAGAACCTTACGAAGCGAGGAGTCGTCAAGATGGAAATCCTCGACTGTCGAGCCTGCCTGGAGGCGAAGATCCTTCGCCAGTGTAGTCCGCTCCCGATCGTCAATTCCTAATAATGTCAGCTTCACCAAGCATGACTCGGCCATGAGTGCACATGCGATAGCGCGCGCCGCCCCGCCGGATCCAAGCATCACAACACTCTGACCTTTAAGTTCCACCCCCCTCTCTCTCAAAGCGCGTAATGCACCGGTGGCGTCCGTGTTGCACCCCGTAAGTGTGCCCTTCTCGGCAACAATGGTGTTAATCGCCCCAATTCGCCGGGCCGTCTCTTCCACATGATCAAGAGCGGCATGGCGGCCACCTTGTGAGGATGGTCACGCTCGCTCCACGAAAGTTCCG
>JAAUPT010000206.1 GCA_012032965.1 Nitrospira sp. | reverse complement strand
CCCATGAAAATCTATCCTACAACCGCGGGTCATCCTGGAGGACGGTACGGGCAGATCGTGATTTACGTGTTCGACGACCATCTCAAAACTGGACCAGAAGTGCTAGCAAAGTATCTGGCGGGCGATGTGGCGGTGATAAAGGATTACGTACAATCCATGCGCGGGTACTATCGATTGTACGGTCAGAATGAAGAGGGTGGTACTGGCCCCATGCCTCACGATGGAAGCATGTCAAGCGACACACGGATTCTGTTCAAGGGGCTTGTGACGGATCCCTTGCCGGTCGAGGATGAACCTGAGCCAGATATGTCGATATCACCTCTCTAAATCGCTCGCGCAACGAGGGATCCTGGATCGTCGCGGTATGCGAAACCACCTCAGGCAAGGGTTCGGTTAGATGAGGGGACTGGAGGCTGGTGGCGAGAGGGTCGGAAGCGGCCATGGTGGTATCGGGAATCTCTCCGATACGAAATGCAATATCGGTCACCCATTCTGGTCCGGACTCTGCCTGCAACTTTGTCAAGAGCGCGGGTTTGAGGTAGGCCAGTTGTTGCAGCCAGACAGGATTTCTGACGATGAGGTACAGTTTCTTGAAGCGAATCTGAGCCGGCCAGGTGTGGCTTGCCATAGGCTCGCCGACGAGATCATGCCAGCGATGCTGTAAGCGAAGTTCGATCAACCTCGGTTCCAGACCAAGCCGTTTGGAAACTCCCGAGAGGATGCTGCCGAAGGAGTCGAGCGTACCAGAGCCCATGATGGGCATCATAGGCGGTATTCAAGAACGAGATCAAGGCGCTGGTTCATCCCATGGCCAAAGAAACAGAAGATCAGTACAAAGTCGTAGCCACGAATCGAAAGGCTTATCACGACTATTTTATCGAAGAAAAGTTCGAGGCCGGGATGGTCCTGAAAGGCACCGAGGTAAAATCGCTGCGCGATCGACGAGTGAATTTACAAGACAGTTACGCCAGCGTCAAAGAAGGGGAGGTCCTTCTTCACCATTGCCACATCAGCCCCTATAGTCACGGCAATCTCATGAACCACGATCCGATCAGGACCCGTAAACTGCTTCTGCATCGCAAAGAGATCGATAAGCTTCTTGGCAAAACCCAGCAGAAAGGTCTTACGCTCGTTCCTCTCCGCATCTACTTCTCAGCGCGGGGTCGAGCCAAGGTCGAACTGGGGTTGGCAAAAGGGAAGAAGCAACACGATCGTCGCGCGTCGATCAAGGCTCGAGAGGCGGGACGAGAGGTTGAACGAGCCATGAAAGAGAGAAAATAGAACGGCTCATATTAGTCGCTCTCTCAATCGACCCAGCGACCAGTCCTCTGTCGTCCTCCGCCCCACATCATAATAAAATAAACGCGCAAACACGACCGTCCAAACACAAGCGTCTTCCCCGCAGGTCTTCCCACCCGATCGGGGAGTCGGTCTGGTTACCGACTCGTGAGCTGCATCATCGCGTACAGCACGCTGAATATGGCGACCAATAAAAACACTTCGATAAAGGAAATCATAATAGTTGTTCACCCCCTTTCACTTTCTTACATATATACGCCCCCAATATGAAGTCTCCATGAGGGGATCATGAAGAGTTCTTCATAGAGGCGTGGCTGAACCGTACCTAAGAGAGGGATACGAACGTAGGTTTTGGCGGGGCCAAATCTGGGGTGCTACGGAGAAACTACTACGCCGGAATGCTGTGCTGGGTGAGAGCGGGCAACCGCAATGTAAAGATAGACCCTTTGGTGACTTCGCTGATGACAGAAATGCTTCCGCCGTGAGCTTCCATGATTTCTTTCACGATGGGGAGTCCGAGTCCGGTCCCGGCGGTATCCTTCGCCCGGGCCCAATCGGTCCGATAGAATCGCTCGAACAGGTGTGGAATATGTTCCGGCTCGATGCCGTGGCCAGTATCCTCGACCGCTACCGCAACCTCGTGACCGACAGTCTGCAGACGAACCGTAACAAAGCCGCCGCCCGGTGTGTACTGCAGGGCATTATCAAGAAGATTGATGAGCGCTTGTTTGAGCCATTGAGCGTCGCCGAGTGTAGGGGGAACCGGCTGAGACTCGAACCTCAACGTGATCCGATGGTCATCGGCCAGAAGCGTCAGCTCTTCCACGATCTCTTGTATGAGCGGCTCCAGTGCGAGAGGCACGAGATTGACCGGAGGCTTGCTACTGGTGAATTTTGCGAGGGTCAATAAGGGACGCGTCAGGGCAATGAGCCGCTCGACTTGCTGGAGATTGTTGAGAAGCACCTCGTGATATTCTTCCACCGTCCTCGCTTTCATGAGGGCGACCTCGAGATTCCCCTGCAGGATGGTCAGCGGTGTTTTCATCTCATGGGCGGCGATCTCGCAAAAGTTCGTTGGACTTCACTGCCGCGCTGGAATTGATCCAGCACGGCATTCACGGCCTGAGTGAGTCGACGAAATTCCTGATAAGGTGAATCCATCGGCAGTCGTTTCCCAAGGTCGGCTTCCGACATCGTTTCGGCACCAGTGCACAAGGCCTCGATTGGCGCCAGGACTTTCTTGGATAGCCAGTGGCTGCCGACCCACGCGAAAAACAGAGTCGCTGCGGACCCGAGTGCCAGGAGAAACACCAGACCATTCAGAGTCTCTTGGTAGTGAAGCAAGGATGCTTCTGCCTGGAGGACGTACTGCACATGCCCCTTACCGACGAGGAAGAGAAACAGGTGACGCACCGGTATCCCATCGGGCGCCTTCAGGGTCTCGAAGAGGAGGGTCTTGAGGCGGACCTGTTCGAGTATACGCGGCGGAAGCGATTCCCGCCCGGCTGCGTGAGGGCTTCTCCACACAAGCGAGCCGTCGGCTGAAAAAGACCCGAAGGGCATGGGTGACGTCAGGCAAGACGTGCTGTTCCGTGGGGCTCTGAGTCAATTCGCTGGTTGGCGCACTATCTTTGCTGGCGTGGCTGAAGAGCTCGGGCTGCCGCTCCACAAACTCTGCCAATGTCCCTGCCAAGACGAGCAGGCGTCCGTCCACAAAGCGCTGAAGCAAGACCTCGCTCGCGGCATAGACGAGTGCGGAGAAGAGGAGCAGCCCGGCCATCAGGACAAAGGCCGACCAGCTGATCAAGCTGCGCAGGGATTTCATGCAGGAGCGTCCGGCTCTTCGAGCATATACCCGGCGCCGCGTACCGTGGCGATCAAGGGTGGGGAAAAGTCCCGGTCGATCTTTGCGCGGAGGGCCCGAATATGGGCGTCGACGATATTGGTCATGGGGTCATAGCTGATATCCCACACATGTTCAATAATCGCGGTTCGTGTCAGCACACGATTCTTGTTCCGTAGTAGAAACTCGAGCAGTGCATATTCTTTATTCGTCAGAGCGATTTCTTGTCCAGCCCGCCAGACCCGATGAGATGCCGGATCCAGCCTGAGGTCGGCCGCCTGCAATTGGACGATTTGCTGCGTACTGCCTCGGCGCAAGAGCGCCCGTATTTGGGCCAACAGTTCCACGAAGGCGAACGGCTTCGGCAGAAATTGGTCCGCCCCGGTGTCAAAACCTGAGACCTTGTCCTCCACCGTGTTGCGCGCGGTCAAGAGCAGCACCGGCGTCGTGTTCCCCTTGGCTCTGATGCGGCGGCAAAGGGTGAGGCCGTCGAGTTTGGGTAGCATGATGTCGAGAATCAAGAGATCGTACGCATTGTTCAGCGCGAGCTCCAATCCCTCTTCACCGTCGGTTGCTACGTCAACCGCGTAGTGCTCTTCTCTCAGCCCCTTTCGGATGAATTGCGCGAGATCCGCGTCGTCTTCAACTAAGAGAATTCGCATGGCTCTCCTTACGCCTCACGGATGAACGCTCAACGAGACCAGACGGTGCCCCAGGTGCTCTTGGTCAACAGAGACCGCTCCTACAGTCCGTGACGACAAGATTGGTCGCCTTTTCGCCGACGTCCAAGTCCACGGTAGCCCAGGCGATTCCACGCTGACGCTCATCCTGGTGTGCCCCGCTGCCTCCTCGAGAAGACTGACAATATAATAGCGTCCGGCGGGAATTTTCGTGAACCAAAAGTGACCCGTTGGGTTTGCCCGAGTTGTGCGGAGATAGGGAGCAAGGCGTTTGTCCGTCAGAATGTGGGACAGGGTGTCTCGAAGACAATCAACAGGCGAAACTGGAGCAGCGAGGCTATCGGGAGACGGTGCGTCGTTTGTTGACGTGCAGGACACCCGCACATTTCGGTCAAACCAGTCGCGTGTGTAGGGTATCCTGGGGATCAGATAGATCGGGACGCCCGCCTGCGTGAGGGCCTTGCCGGAAGCTGAACTGAGGAACGCTTGGCCGGTCGCCGTTCCCCGCCCTTTAGGCTTGTAGGGGAAGAGCTCCTTTTCATTCAATCGCGGTGGATTTGCTGGAGACGGCTCGGCTGCCGATACCGGTGGACAGGCAGCGGTGCTGATCAACAACCAACAGGCGAACCACCAACGGAGCTTGGTCTGACGCCACGTCATGTCGGAGGGGTGGACGCCGTAGGCGAGTCGTCCGGAACGGTTGGAGATGAGCCGGCCTTGTGTTTGAGTGCGCGACCTTTGTCTGGCGTCGGGTCCATGACTACACCATAGACCTCACGACCTTCGTGGCCTTCTGGCAGATACTCCGTGATCGGCATCCCATCTTCACGAACAAACA
>JAAUPT010000205.1 GCA_012032965.1 Nitrospira sp. | reverse complement strand
AAACACGAAGAATAACGACCGGCTCACACCTCGGTTTCAACGAGTGGTCAAGATTCTTGCATCCTTATTGCGGATCGCCGACGGACTCGATCGCACACATTTTTCTCTTGTCCAGGCCGTGAACGTCAAATTCGGAAAGCAGATCATGATCGAGATACACCTCACGGGGGATGCGGAGATGGAGTTGTGGGCGGCGAAGAGTCGGGCTGATCTGTTCGAACAGGTATTCCATCGACGGATCCAATTCTCAAAAGTGTTGTCGGAAAGCCGCAAATCATGAGTGAGCCTCACTCCATCACGACCGCGCCTCACCCTTATCCCGGCAAGCTCATCATCGTCGAAGGCATCGATGGATCAGGAAAGAGCACTCAACTACAGCTCTTGCACAAGTGGCTCGAATCAAAAGGCCATAAGGTCTTCTTTACCGAGTGGAATTCTTCGGAATTGGTGAAGGAGACCACGAAACGAGGGAAGAAATCAAAGAGCCTTACCCCAACGACTTTCAGCTTGCTACACGCCACGGACTTTGCCAGCAGACTCTATCATGACATTCTCCCCCTTTAAAAGCTGGGATATCGTCCTAGCCGATCGCTACATGTACACGGCATTCGCACGCGATGTCATCCGCGGCGTGTCTGCTCAGTGGGTCCGCAAACTCTATGCCTTTGCCATCAAGCCCGATATGGCGTTTTATTTCAAAGTGCCGATTGAGGTCGCCATCTCTCGACTCCTGCGAGGGACGCGCGGTCAGTTCAAGTACTATGAAGCCGGCATGGATATGAATCTAAGCCCTGATCTGACCCAGAGTTTCCAGATATTCCAGTCGCGAATCCTCATGGAATACGACAAGGTCGTGGAAGAATTCGGTCTCTTAACGATGGATGCGACCCAAGACATCGAGACGCAACAGGAGCTCATGCGGACGCTGGTGTCTGATACCCTGCGTGGCTACAAACCAAAACGAGGCACCTATGGTCGACGCACGCTTTTTTGGCGACGGTTTGACGTACATAAATCCGAGTGAGCTCAAAGGGAAACTTATCGCCATTGAAGGGACCGACGGAGTCGGCCGCTCGACTCATATTGAGCTGTTACAAGAATGGCTCGAGGTCCAAGGGTATGGGGTGATCACGACCGGATGGACTCGATCCAATCTTATGTCCAAAACTATCGAAATGGCCAAAGCCGGTAATATCGTCGATCGATGGTCGCTCAGCCTTCTCTACGCAACGGATTTTGCTGACCGCCTGGAACACCAGGTCATTCCTGCTCTCCGATCGGGATTTGTCGTCTTGGCGGATCGGTACATCTACACGGCGTTTGCGCGTGATTTCGTGCGCAGCGCCGATCGCACCTGGATTCGTGATGTATTTGGATTCGCGCCGATTCCAGACCTCGTGTGCTATTTGCGGATTGATGTTGAGACTCTTGCGCTTCGAGTCATCGAAACGACTGGCATGAATTACTGGGAATCCGGCATGGACCTTCGGTTGGGAACCGATCTGTATGACAGTTTTAAGAAATACCAGTCCCTCTTAATCGAGGAATTCGACAAGATGGCTATTGAGTTCTCCTTCAATGTCGTTGACGCGAGAAAATCGCCAGAAGAGATCCAGAACGAGCTTAAAGGCCATATCCTCCCGGTGTTGCAGAACCACAAACCAGTTGTCGGCGCGGGATGGACCGGGGCCTAAGACTGTTCGCGTTGTCGTTTTATCCGTGCCCGCTTGCCCAGAACCCGTAGCTGTATCGGTGGTAACCACCAGCGCAGCCTACACTGCCCCGCCCTACCCTTACCCTCCACTTCGATGCAAGCGGCCCTGCTTTCTTGAACAAGAAATTCGGAAGCACTTTCCCACACAGGAAGAGGCTCACAACTTCTCCAAGAAAGGGCTCATGGCCCACACAGAGAACCACAGCGTCCGAAGGGAGCGTCTGGAGAATATTCACAAGCTGTTCAGGATTCGCTCCAACTGCTAGCTCTTCCCGTGTCTCCACCTTCAAACCTGGACAGACCATCGTGCGCAGCAGCCTAGCCGTATCATACGCCCGTACGAATGGGCTCGTGTATAGATGGGTCGGCTTACAGCCCAGTGAAGCAAGCCCTGCAGCGGCTTGTCGCACACGCTTCTTCCCTCTGTCGGTGAGAGGACGATTTTCATCCGTTCCTTCCCATTCATCTCGCTCTACGGCAATACCGTGGCGAATCAGAATACATTTCATAGCACTCCCTTCACGCAGTGAGACCGCAACTTACCGGAAGACTACCTGCAGCTAATAAAGATTTTACCGCGTGATGACCATCTTGAAACCGAGATTGAGTACGCTGACATCAATCTATGGCGGAAATATCGTCCCAATTTCGCTTTCTTTTGGGTTTTTTGTTGAACGGCATCTACTATGACGTATGCGCAATTGAATGACATCCTCTTTGCACGATGATGCCATATGAAATTCGGCTATCGACGCCCAATCTTAGAGAAGAACACTGGCATAACACAAGACAACCGATCTCATCATGGTGCAATCTTATGACTCAACGGGGGAGAGTGAAAGTGCTGGCGGTTGTTCAGGAACGCCGACGTATTGCTCTGGAGGAACTCGTTAACATCCTCCCCGAATTAACCTGGAATCAGGTATTTTGCATGGTCGACGAACTGAGCCGAAGACAATTGATCTCGTTGCGCCGACGAGGATTCGACTACGAGTTGGAAGCATGTTCGGTGCCAGCCTAACGTGGTACCCTTCCACTTAGATAATATTGGAGGATCAGGCCTGAGTAGTGAGGAAAACGCAGATAGTATGTGTCGCCACTCGCCAGCTAGACTGTAGGTTCTGTGGCCCCGTTGAGCTGAGCGACTCTATGAGCTAAGATTGCTTTGATGGGACCGGTGGTCGTCGCGCACTAAGCCGTTCTATACGTTCTGCCACATCTCGATACTCAGAATCCTCTCGCCTAATCCAGCGATAGGCCTCAAGCGTTTCTGCTATTCGTCCCAATGATTCCAGCGTGCGACCTAGAACGTAGAGGATCTGGACGGTTTCTTTTGACGAGACCGGAGTGGCGTTGAGGGCCCGTTGAAATGCAGGAACGGCCTCCTCGTAACGACCGGACAATTTGTAGCACAGTCCGATTTGGGCATGGGCCTTCACGGCCAATGACCGATCAACGGTAGCCAATTTGAACTGCTCAATGGCAGCTTTGTACAACCCGGCCTTCTTCAGCGCAATTCCACGCTCATAGCGTTCTGCATGGTTTACGGTCTGAGGAGATCCGCGAGTGACGGGGTCCGACATGATTTTCTTGAACGATCCTAAGAACTATCACAAGCACCAATCAGTTATAACCAACACTGGAACGTCTACTTATGGCTACCAATCAAAAACCGCTGAAAATTATCGACCACGCCGCTGAACCACGAATGTTGTCCAGCAGTGGGTTGTTCTGTTTTCCGGGGCTTCCTTGGAGCCCCCTTCAACTCCTCCAATCGACTCGCAACATCTCTGAAGGATGGAGTCGAATGATCGATGCGGTCGTAGACTTCCACTGCTTGACTTGTTTTCCCGATGGACTCGAGACTACGCCCCAAAAATAGAGCACGTCCATCATATCTCGAGGAAGTGCGGTCGTATCGTTCAATGCTGTGCGAAATGCCTGTATCGCGGCATGAGGCTCCCGCAACTTGACATAACAAAATCCAACTTGTGCGTAAGCTTTAAGCCACATCGTTTTATCCTTGGCGGCTGAATGGAACATGTCGATTGCCTCTTTTAACTGCCCATCATCTTTCAGCATCATCCTCGCTCGTAGTCTTCCTCCGGAGAGCTGACTGGACTTGTCTCAGGGACTTCTTCGACAGCTAGGGCCGGTTCAGGAACCGGAATGGAATCTTTGAGTTCGGTCGGATCTTCCGGCGCAGCCGCCAGTTCTCCCAACTCTTCCTTGCCGGCCAGTGGAAGAATCCCCCCCTTGAGACGGTCAAGAGCCGCTTGAGCTACTAACTTAGAGGTAATGATGGGCGCTTGCTCCGCGTACCCGTAGGTCAACGCGATATCGGATACCTGATTGATCAATCGTGGGTTCCCTCGGCTCAATCGATGTATTAATGAGCACGCCTTGTCGGTGAACAGCCTCTGGTGCCTGCCCGCAACTTGTATTCGATGACGAATAAAGTTGGCGGTATCTATTTCCGACAGCGGCTTTAGATGATAGTCGACGACGATTCGTTGCGCGAATTGAGTCATGTCGACTCGTTGGAGCAACGTATAGAGATCCGGTTGACCAGAGAGGATGATCTGCAACTTTAATGTTTTACCATCGTTCATATTGGACAATAGCCGTAATTCTTCGAGTAGTTCAGCCCCCAGGCTCTGGGCTTCATCCACGATGAGAATGACGCGCCGAAGGCACTTCGTCTCTTGCGTCAGAACTCTGAGAACAGATGGTAGGCTTCGATCGGATCAAGCCGCTTGGTGCTCAGCCCAAGAGCCAATAGGATCCACGGCAAGAGCTGCTCGATATCATAACGCGCATTTGTCACAAGCCCAATCTTATGCTTACTACCATGTTCTGCGATAAGCTTCTGGAGTAGGGAGGTTTTCCCCATCCCAGGGTCTCCGGTAAGCACCATGAAAGGAGCCTGACTTACAATGCCGTACTCCAAGAGGCTGTACGCGGCCTGATGCTCAGA
>JAAUPT010000204.1 GCA_012032965.1 Nitrospira sp. | reverse complement strand
CCTGGTTGAACAAATCGTATTGCGTGACTCCTTTGGCGACTGCCTCGTTTTCCTTGGGAGCCGTATCAACTTCTCCCGACACTACTCCTTTCAAGAGCGCATCGATCTCGTCCTGAGAGAGAATTTTTTCCATAGCCAAGGCTATTACTGAACCACAAAGTCTGTGAAATAGACGGAACGGACACCGGCTTTCGGGAGGAGACCATTGACGCGTTGAGTGATTTCGTCGCGCAGCTGGAATTTCCCTTGTGTCGTTCGAATAGCGCTGACATCCTTGCTGCTGAGCAAGACGAGCACGGCATCTCGAACTTGAGGGACTCGTGCGGATAATTCAGTGGAGACGGCTTCATTGTCTACTTCGAGTTTGATCGTAAGCTTCAGATACCGAACGTCCGGCGTGTCCGCGAGGTTCACGATAAAGGGGTCGAGGTCGAACATGACTCCTGGTGCAGCGGCCTGGCCCTGCTTTCCTCCGGATCCGCCATGAGATTCAGACTTCGCCGTAGCCTCGCCTTTATGTTCTTCCGACGTTTCTGAAGCGTTCTCCGACCCTCCCAGGAATTTGACGGCAACTACCGCTCCCCCCACGCCAAACATAAGGGCCACGAACGACACAATAATGAGTAATTTGATCGGAAACGCTGGAGCGGGGGCCGCTACTGAAGCCTTTTCATCTGCTGCGGCTGCATCTGCCATAACTCCTCCTCGAGTGACTCATCGGCCAGCTGCGGGAGACTGCAATGCATATGCCATTACTTTCGTCGGAGCCACAACTGCAATGACTACGAATCCATGCACCTAACACGGAGTTAGAGAAGAGTCGCACTGACCGTACGTCAGTCCTTCTGCTCTTCGTCAAGCGATCCGTTGACGCCGTCAATAAACTGACGCGGTGGTGACCTGAGAAGTCGGTAGTGGGAATGTCGTGCAGAATACCAAGCGGCCCGTGGCCTGAGACACGTGCTCGTCTCAGACCACGGCCTCAATGATTATCGTTTCAGATTGACCAGTTCTTGAAGAACTTCGTCAGAAGTCGTGATCACTCTTGAGTTCGCTTGGAATCCTCGCTGTCGCCGCGATCATGTCGATAAAACTTTCACCAAGATCCACATTCGAGAGCTCAAGCGTATTGGCCAGGACCCGGCCGAGGCGGCTGACGTTGCGGCTCCAACCAACGGCTGTCCTGACGTACCTGATTCTGCAAAGGTGTTTTTCCCTGTTCGCACAAGACCCAACGGATCAGGGAATCGTGCCAGTGCCAACTGGGCTAATGGACGAACCTGTCCGTTAGAGAATCTCCCATTGATCAACCCGTTGGTCTCAACGCTAAACGTCTGGAGCGCCCCGGCACCGAACCCATTTTGAGATTGCTGAACCAACCCTGACGCTGCGCCGAATTGTGTCGAGAGGTCAATACCGGCCCCTCCATCGGTCGTCACGCTCGTGCCGAAGTTGAAGGCGATGGCCTGGTTCGGGGTGGCGCTGACAAAATCGATCTGAGCTTGCCCCACGGTCCCTCCGGCAGTTCCACCGGCAGTTCCGTCATCATAGCTCGTCACGACACTCTCGGTATCAAGGGCACCGGATGTCGTGAAAGTTAACGTACCCGACGCCAACCTCACGAGCCCCAACGAGGCATTGATATTTGCCGCATTATAGTTCGTGGTGACGATCTCGCTCGTACTCCCCACAACATCATAGGTCCAGTTGTTCGCCGCCGTTTTCGTGAAGTAGCTGGTGAGCAGATGACTGTTGCCCACAGAATCATAGACCGTAAGCGATGTCGAAAATTGGGCGCTACCAGCTGGATCTGTGAGCGAAAACGTCCCCGTCGTTGATTGTGAATTGAGGTTCGCACCGATATCGACGGTCGTCGTCGGATTCGGCGGCGCAGTGGTTGTCGGAAGTGTGACCCCGCTGATGCTTGCGGTGATGAGACCGCTGGTGTTGACTTGATATCCCTGAAGTGAGAATCCGCTTGGGTCAACGATGCGATTTTGGGCATCCAGATGAAACTGTCCAGCCCGAGAATAAAAGGACCCGCCGCTCGTATCGCGGAGAATGAAGAAGCCGTTGCCGTCGATTGCCAAATCAAGCGCATTACTGGTGGTACTCAGCGAGCCTTGACTAAAGTTCCCCTGGACTCCGTTGAGTGCGACACCCAAGCCCGTCTGAATCGCTCCACCCGCACCTCCGAGTGAAGAACTGATGAGGTCGGCAAACACGGAGCGACTGGATTTGAAGCCGACCGTACTTAGGTTCGCAATGTTGTTCCCCACGACCGATAATGCATTCCCATTCGCATTGAGCCCGCTGACGCCCGTAAAAAGCGACGACAGAATTCCCATCGGTGCAGCCCTCCTCTTGTTTAGCGCAACTCGACAATCGCAGAGGGATCAACGGCCAAATCACCGACAAGCAGCTTGGCTTGTCCCTCTTCCATACGGACTCCGGACACAGTGAGCGATGCACGCCCTTCTACGGGCACAGCCTTACCTTCCGCATCCACCGCTGAAATAAGATACCGATAGAGCCCTTTCGGCATCGCAATTCCATCCTGGTCCTTTCCATCCCATTCGGCGGCATGGACACCTGCGAGTTGGTCACGATACTCCAGGCTCCGTACGACCTGACCTTGGTGATCCTGAATGCTGACAAGAACTTTCGTGGCATTCTTGTCCAGTGTATAGCCGAAGGTCGTGGGCCCATCTCCGAGTTGAACCAGTGGCTGCCCGATTGTGACCGTCCGACCAATCATGGGAAGCAGCGTGAACTGCAGAGACGCCGTTTGGGCATCGAGGCTCTGCTGAAGCAGCTGAGCTTGCTTGGCGCTTTGCTCAAGCTGGCTAAACTGTGCGAGTTGCGAGACGAACTCGGTGTTGTCGGTCGGATTCAATGGATCCTGGTTTTTGAGCTGCGTGATGAGCAGTTTTAGAAAATCATCTTGCCCCAACGCACGGGGTCCTGTTCGTTCAGGAGCGGGTGCCGCCCCTGCAGAAGTAAGTTCTGATACATCAAGCATTGCTAGTATCCCCCTTACAGCCTAGGCCACGACATTCAACAGGCCATGGAGTGCGCCGCGCGTTTGGTCCTGCTGATCTAAATTGGACTCCCGTCCCATCCCATGCGAACCCTCATTCCATGGCTGTCCGTGCTCTTGAGACGCACTCTGCTGAAAAGAACGACCTCCATTGTGGCGATCGATGTCGACACGAAACTGCCCCATGTCTAATCCGCTCGCTTGCAACGCCGTCTGAAGTCGATCCTGACCGTTGATAAAGAATTGTCCGACTTCGAGTCTATCGGACGAGAAATGGGTATGGACAAGATCATTGGTCATCGCAACGCGAATATTCACATGCCCGAGGTCCGGTTGATTCACATTCACGACTACGGATCGCATCGCCGGATTCCCGGCTGATTGAGCTATATCCTCTGCACGGAGGCCCGGTTGCACGGGAGTGCTCAACGAAGCTTGGGTGGGGGCGACCGAAGCGGAAATGGACTGGCTAGACGCTCCGCCTGACACCGACTCTCCCAGTGAACCATTGGCAACCGTGTGATTGACAACGAACGTCTGAGGGATCTTTGTTTCTTTATTACCCGACTGTCGCTCATTGTGATCCGACCACAGTTCACCAAACGATTCGGATTTATCACTGCCTGGCTGTTGTTCACGAGAGAAAGACTGCTCCGTACTCGCACCAAGCGCTTCAGGATCGTCGAGAGTGGGCAGATGCAGGGCGGCCGAGAGAGGCGCAGAATGATCAACCGGGCTTCCATCATGTTGTAGTGTCGCGTCCTTAGCTACTGGAACGTTTCCCTTCACTAATGTTGTCCCGACGTGGGCTTGAACAACGTGGGGAATATCCGGACCTTCCAGGGGAAGAGCTGAGCCAAGAAACGAATCTTTAGAAGCAGGTGAAGGATCACGATAATCGGCCACCACCTTCGTACTGTCTTTGACAGTTTCTTCTGTACTCCGCTCGATTGCCTGAACTCCTGGCCCATCATCATTCGTCTGAAGCTCCAACGGATTCGATTGCGGGGTCGTGGGAAAATGTGATGCCGCACCTGCACCATTCGTAGAGGACCGGACTCCGATAGCCTCAGGAGTTGTCCTAAAATCTGTGAGGGACTCGTACGAGAGCAAGGAATCCTGTGGGTCCGTGTCCAGACCAGTTTCGTCGTCAACTGGGTGAGATTCGGTCTCTGCCTGGACTTCTGTCTGGTCAACTACCTGAAGCTGGGCTGAAACAGAAATAGGATTGAATATCGGAGCAGTCCCTTGCTCCTGAGAACCAGCCCCAACATCATTCGGTCGCGGTGAAGATTCAACGCTTGCCCTTGTATCACCAGCAATCTGATCTTCATCATTAGCGTTCCGAGGTCTATCCGCTGCCTGAGAGGAGGAGGCATGAGGCCGTTCTGGTTGAGTCGAACCATGGAGTCCTTTGGTCTCTTTCGCGCGCAGGACCATCTATCAACCTTGGTCACTAGTCGCGCACCCTCTGCCTCGCGAATGCCAGCCCTCCCCGCCTCAGCACGAACTGACCGAAGCACCGACGAAAACCCCTTCCGACTACTGGCAGACTTGGGAGGAGTTTCGTCTCGTACAGTTCGTACACCACCGTCTCTAGGAGCCCTAGAGAGAGTGGGGAATATGTCTGTTGGTATGAAAGCCACGTGCG
>JAAUPT010000203.1 GCA_012032965.1 Nitrospira sp. | reverse complement strand
GAAGAACTTGCCTCGGGTGCTCACCAACCATGATCACCGAGCACTCTTTCCAGATGACTCAACGTTTGGTACCTGAGTCGAGTTTCCGTAAGCTCCAATCAGTTGTCAAGGCAATCAACTCTCGTGCGGGGCTGTCATGCCGAGAGCAGCTAATAGACTATCCAAGTCTCACCTCTATCCGTCAGGAGGTGGGTTGTGAAGGAGTGGCGACGTGCACGACCGTATGCCGGGTTCACGATTCCAGTTTTCATCGGTGGGGCCTGTATTGTTTAGGTTTAGGGCTAACAGCCAATATAGGGATTTCAGACTGTCGTAACATCCCGACTACTTCTTATCTTGACTGCTATCCGACCGCTATGGTTAGGTCTGCGGCCACTATGTTGCGTTCCCTTCACTTCGTGCTGCTCCTCTTTTGTCTTCTCCTCATTGGGCTGGGCTGTCAAAAGGAGAGCGAATCGATCGTCTCGATTGCCCTGCATCCGACGAACACCAACATCCTCTACGTGGCGACGAACGATGCCGTTTACAAGTCCCGCGATGGGGGTAGAACGTGGGAGCGATTTCCGAGCTTTAGTGCCCGTCGTGTGACGACGCTGGCGATCGATCCGGTACTGCCAGCCACGATTTATGCCGGTACGATGGGAGACGCGGTCTACAAAAGCCCGGATGGTGGGCAACGGTGGCTCCCGCATAATGTCGGGTTGAAAGAACATGTCTCGTTCGTGAATCAGTTTGTATTCCACCCGGCCCTGAATGAAAAAATCTATATCGCGACGACCGTTGGTGCCTACTACTCGAAGGATGCGGGCCGTGAATGGGAAGAACGGATGAACGGGATGAAGGAAGTCCACATCGTGACGTCGATCGCTATCAATCCCAAGGATCCCACTATCTTGTACGGCGGGACGACAGGAGGAGTGTACCGCTCAGACGACGCAGCGATGTCGTGGAAGCGGATCAACCATGGGCTGATCCCCGAGAGTGAGCTGATGGCGTCCATGGCGCTGGGTGTCAATGCCATTGAAATCGATCGGACCAATCCCGATATCGTGTATGCGGGGACCACGAAAGGGCTCTTTCGGACAGAGAATAAGGGTGAGGCATGGGATCGAATCGGGCAATCCCTGTCTAATCCCTTTATCAGCAGCGTGCTCCTCCATCCCACGGAATCCTCGGTGCTCTATGTCGGTGGCCTGGCAGGGGTGTGGAAAAGTTTGGATAGTGGGAAAACTTGGAAAGCGGTGAACCAGGGCATCGCCACGTTGAACATTCGTGCCTTGGCCATGAATGCCAAGAATCCGCAGATACTCTATGCCGGAACAAATGGTAGCGGGCTCTACCGTTCGACTGATGCCGGCGCGACGTGGACGGCTGTGCCGCTCAAAGCCGCGCCGGTTGCGCGTCAATAACCGGTTTTGTCTCCTCCACCCCCGTGCTGGTATCGGCTGCTGTAGGACAGCATTTTATCGGTCATGGCTTTCCATTCATCAACCGTCATCAGCTCCTTCATCTTGAACCGGAGGCTCAGAACCTTCGCTGAACTCTGCGTCCGTTGAATGGTTGCTTCGTTGAGGATTTTCGAAAATTCGTCCGGCGCAGCCGTATAGCTGGTGTTCAACGTATAGAGCTGCCGATGATAGGCGCGTGCCTGCTCGCGTCCAGCCTTAAGCTCGTTGATGATTTCACCGACGAGCGCATTGACCTCTTTTGCCTTGTTGGGATCCTGTACGGTGCGATTGACCAACCCTTCCATATCTTGCTGGCCCTTCTGCCAGTACGCGTCGCTTTTGCCCGCTCCCATGCCGTGGTGATGGTGGTGTGAGGAGCAGCCGACCAGTACGAGCATTCCCATCGCCACGAGCAGCCCATTGACCAACCGATTCATACATCCCTCCATGAAAGAGTTGTGACTTGGTTACTTCTTACCGTATCATGTCTGGAATACTATGCCAGACGCATTGCCGACGACACCTGATGCATTCCGGGCGCTAAAAGATGAGTTTCGCGGTCACCTCGAAACGTTCTATGCGGGGCTCAAATTGGCTCCACCGTATGAAAGCGTGGAGAAAGCGGTCCGCACATTGACGACTATGGTCCATGAGCTTCCGATCGAAGAACAAACCCAAATCATGGCGGACCCCGTCTTACGTTGGAGGCAGTTCCAACGCGCCTTCGAGGCATCAGGTCTCGCGAAGAAGCATCGAGGGATCATTGCCGGTCTGTTGCGCAATCGGTCTGCGCTGGCCCTTCCCGCTGAATACGACCACTTCTTGGATCTATTTCGAGTCTAGCGTTTTGACCAGGTCAATTGTTACGAAGCGATTGGTTTCGCGAGCACGTCGCGCAACTCGTCATAGACCTTCATAAGTCGAGCGTCTTCGAGCCGATACGAAAGAGCGAGCGTGACCAGCCCGAAGGCCACGACCAGGCCCGCAAGTGCGATAATACCAGCCCCGACCAGCACGCCCCCCAACGACGTGAATCCTCCTCCCATGGTGTATTGAATGACGAAGGTCAATGACCCGATCGACACGAGCGTAAACCACATGAACGTGATCAGCGCCGATGACCAGGGGATACGCTTTACGCACAGCGCACCGAGCGCTTGATCGTGGGAAGAAAGGTGAATCAGACCCTTCATCGGCCAGGCTGTGCGGAATCGCTTGGAGAAGAAGCGATACTGAGGGCGAATCGCGATCTGGGATAACTCGGGGTAGAACCAGGCGACTCCATGCGGGAGCATCAACACGCCGTTGGGAGTAAACCGCTCGCGCACTGCGCTGAGGGCGGCACCGGGCCATTGATCAGGGCGCGTTGCGACACGGCAGCCATACCGGACGGCATCCGGGGTCAGTCGAATAAAATACAACCAATCGCCGACGATTAGCCCGAGAAACAGCACACTTGCAAAAAGGCCGGGTAGAATCATGGATGTAGCTATCCCATAGGAACGGAACGCGAATCAAGGCAGTGGAGGCCTTTACTCGTTCGTGTCCCATACTGAAACATCGTAAAAATGGAGCAATTTCCAGATCCTCCAAGGAATCTGTTGACTCATCAAGATGAGTTTGGCTAGAGTACGGCGGGCTACGTTCCGGGCGGGTCTTGATCATGTCGCTTTCCCGCCAGAATTTTATCCCGCGTAGGCATATCGCTGTTGTTGCCTGCACTCCGCAGCGTAGAGCATGCAGGGAGTGAGGCGTCTGAGGTTTGGAGGAGAGCATGGATCCCGACAAAATTGAGCGCGTCTACACCACGTACGCGGGGTTTTACGACAAGGTTTTTGGAAAAGTCTTTCATGAAGGGCGCGAATCAGCCATCAGGAATCTGAACGTCCAGCCAGCCGAACACATCCTTGAAGTGGGCGTGGGGACTGGATTGGCCCTTCCCATGTATCCTCGCCATTGCCGCATTGTCGGGATCGACCTGTCCGAAGGCATGTTGGCCAAAGCAAAAGAGAAGGCTGAGGCCCTCTGCCTCGATCATGTTGAACTCCATCGCATGGATGCCGGTGCGATGGAATTCGATGATGACAGCTTCGATACGGTGGTGGCCGCCTATGTCGTCACAGCTGTTCCAGACTATCGAAAGTTAGTCAATGAGATGATTCGGGTCTGTCGGCCGGGCGGCCGGATTGTCATGCTGAATCACTTCAGTAATGGCAATAAGGTCATTGCGGCCGTGGAGAAGGTGATTTCTCCGTTGACTAAACATCTGGGGTGGCGCACCGATCTCTCGCTCAATACGGTGTTGGAAGGGACGTCGCTGCGTATTGCGCGGAAGCAGAGTGTGAATCCGTTACGGTTTTGGGCGTTGGTTGAATGTGTAAATGGAAAAGCCAAACAGACAAACGGAAACGGCGCCTCGCACAACATCCCAGGCTATGTGAACGGCAATGGCGTCGCCGGTTTTTCAGCGGGTAGTGGCAAGGAACAGTATTCCCCGGAACACGTACACTGACTGACAGATCCTGGCTCTTCACCGATTACGTCGCGAGTCCTGTTCCCGTGCGAGCCAGTTCTCCCATTCGTGGCCTGGAATGATGGTCGTGCCGACCAGGCAGTCACCTGAATATTGTCGGGTGATCGCATCAGCAAGAGCTTCGAGCATACGACTCATCCGTCGGTCTTGATCTCCGATCACCCGCAGCATTAACCCAAAGCCCTCCCTCTCTAGTGGGCCGTAGGCCATGACGTGCATCATGTCGTCTGCGCCAGTCCGGGAATTGCCGTCTGGAATGAGATCACCCTCCCACTGCACCACGGGATGTGTCGCGACGTCTCGATTCGTCTCACGCCAGATGCAGGGAAGACCAGCCTGATCGAGCTTGTGTAACAGCCAGTCAATGGTCGGGCCTTGGGCCGTCCGACTTTGGAAAATCCACCGAGCGAGTTCTGTCGCCCTCCGTGTGGGCACGAATGGGGCCGCGACTTCCTCCAGATGAGCCTCATCGCACACGACGTAGAGCTCGCCCTGTGGATCAAACCAAAATCGAAGTTTCCCCGCATTTAGCTCCGTCTGGACGATGCCGAGAGAAGAACAATCGGCCCCATCTTGCTCAAAAACCGAAAAATCCGTCACACCCGTCATTGTGAGTTTGGCGACTCGGACGAATCCACGAACCTCGTAACGAATAGTCACGAAAATCGTTGTCCCTGCGGGGATATCGCGCCCGGACCCCTCGTCAAACAGG
>JAAUPT010000202.1 GCA_012032965.1 Nitrospira sp. | reverse complement strand
GAATGGTGACTTCTGATCGGGCCGTATCGACGTCGACGGAGAGCACCGCTTCCGAGAACTTGTTCAGCAGGGTGTCAGTGAGAGATTGCATGTGTTCGTCAATCATCGCTCTCATCCATCCCTCAGAGTCGGCTTCACTCGCCTTTCATTCGCCTCTGGACGTCGACGGGTCAAGGCGTTACTTCACGAATACCCTCTCGCGTTGAATTCTTTTCCGTCAACTTGAGGAGCCCGTCCAACAGCGCTTCGGGTCTGGGGTGGGCAACCTGGGACATAGACGTCAACTGGAATGATCTGATCCACTCCCTGAACGACTGCATAGCTGTTGTAGTGATTGCCCGAGGTCGCACACGAACCCATGCAGATCACGTAGCGAGGCTCAGGCATCTGGTCGTAGATCCGTCGAATGACCGGGGCCATCTTTCGCGACACGGTTCCTGCGACAATCATAAGATCCGACTGCCGGGGCGACGCACGAAAGACGCCGGCACCGAAGCGGTCAAGGTCATAGCGGGAAGAGACGCTGGCGATCATCTCAATGGCGCAGCAGGCCAGCCCGAAGGTCATGGGCCAGAGCGCGGACTTCCTGGCCCAATTGACGATCGCGTCCAAGTTCGTCGTCACGACGTTGGCATCAAATTGTCGTTCAAGAAGACTCACTGTAGCCTCTTTTCCCCCCAGCGAGATGATGAGCGGATGGCGTCGGTCGCCAATTCCATTCGCTTGTAGCGGAAGGGGTCCACTGGATCCGCCTAATCCCATTCGAGCGCTCCTTTTTTCCAGGCGTACCAAAACCCCACCACCAGAATGGCGATGAAGACGATCATCTCGACAAGCCCCACAATTCCGAGACTGTTAAAGGCGACGGCCCATGGGAACATAAAGACGATCTCGATATCGAAAATGACGAAGAGCATGGCGATGATGTAGTACCGAATTGGGAACTGCACCCGAGCATCTTGAAACAGCGGGCTTCCGCTTTCATACGGCGCCAACTTTGCTCGATAGGGCTGGTGAGGACGCACAAAGCTGCCAAGTAGAAGCGTGACGGTCCCTAGCGCAATGGCGACACCGATGAAGATGAGGATCGGTATATAGCTCTCTGGAGCAGTGATATTTCCCATGAGCTCTTAGAACCTCGTTGCCAGCCGGCGATTCTTTAGAGATGCACGCATGCTCCATTCCTCACGCAGCCGACTGTGCCGTGAGTGCAGCATCAAAAAATGGCTTGTACTTCAAGCCATCTAGCGCGGGACTTACAATTCCCTTGTGCTGAACAAGGACCTTGAACGTGGTCCCCATGCCGTTCGGCCTGAGCAAGTGAATGGCGGCTTTGAACTCAGGACTATCTGGCTCCAGCGCCTCTATCATGTGCTCGACGCCAAGGCCCATCAGAAAACTCACTTGATTGGTGAAGCCGGTCATGCGGAGACCGTATTCTTCTCCGGTAAGAGCCAGACTCGTAAAATCCACATGCGCGGTCATGTCCTGATCACCCACGCGCAGGAACGGCTCCTCATTGACGGATTGTTGTGAATAACACAGGAATGTGCCGCCTTTCCGGTCAGGTCGATAGAGATCCTTGGCAGTGTGGCCGTAATCGATCGTGAGGACGATCCCTCGATTGATGAGCCGAGCGACCTGCTGCATCCAACTCAACGCGTGAACATTGATTTCGGTTCGATAGCCCTCCGGCCAATCGGTGTTCATTCGGTGCACGTGATTGGACAAGGCTTCGGACGACAGCGGCCTCAAACATTCAACGAATCGCCCGCTTTGATAATCCACGCAGAGCTCTTCAGCCCCCTTGGCTGTGACCTGAATCCGGTGGACGGGAAATGAATCGATGAGTTCATTGCTCAAGAAGAGCCCGTTCACCCCTTCCTGGGCCACATTCTCAAGATCGTACACCCAGGTGAGGAGGTTTGGGCGATCGAGCCAACGAGCTAAGTTCTCGCGTTGTACAGCCTGCATGGCCGGGCTTCGTTCAATCAAGACATATTGAAGGCGCTCGAACAATGACCCGAAGTGCTGCTGGCATGCAGACAAAAAGTGTCTTGCCAACAACCCTTTGCCGGGCCCCATTTCGACGACGATAAACGGATCGGGGTGGCCAAGTAACCGGTCTATCTGTTCAGCCTGTTTTGCGAGGGCTTGCCCAAGAATAGGATGGACGTCCGAACTCGTATAGAAATCGCCACGCCAACCGATCCGTTCAACCATGTGTTCCGGTACGCGCATGTAGTAGCCGAACTGCGGATGATAGAGAGCAACTCCATGAACCGAGCGAACGGAATCGCACCGGAGGCGGCGATTTCAGCAGCAATGGCGGCTACGAGTTTTGGATGCCCTACGCTCACAGAAAGCTCCAAATTTACAATCATCTATGGAAGAAGCGACACCCCTAGCTTATGGGCAGTGCCTGCCCATCATCCCAGGCGTCGAAAGGGGTTTAGAGTAGCCCTCGGAACTGCGTTAAGTCAAGGCGAGATAAGGAAGAATGGGGTATTAAGTGTGCCTTGGGAGCTGGCTCCACAGCTAAGAAAATCGTTGGGGTCAGAGGCAGTTGAAGGTCTCCGGATTCAGACCACGACAAAGGAGGAGGTGTTTTCGTCAGCCGAACGTCACTAGGCCCCGTGGCATTTCTTGTACTTCTTGCCTGATCCGCAGGGACAGGGATCGTTGCGGCCTACTTTGTTGTCGGCCCGTTGAGCGGGTGTGGGGGCGGTTACTGGTTCGTCGCCGCGGTTCAACGTCATTCTGGGCTGTGGACGTGACAGGATGGACTGGGGCGGAGGCGTCGGCTGTTCCCCTTCATGGCGGACGGCTTGGACATGGAATAGGCGATCGAGCGTATCGGATTTGATGCGTTCCATCAGGCCGGCGAAGAGGTCGAAGCCTTCCCGTTTATACTCGATCAACGGATCTTTCTGGCCGTACCCGCGCAGACCAATGCCGTCTCGTAGGTGGTCCATCCCCAACAGGTGATCTTTCCAGTGGTGGTCGATGACCTGTAGCATGAATGTTTTTTCCAGAAAGCGCATCAATTCCGGCCCCAGTTCTTGTTCTTTTTTCGCATAGGCTTCCCGAGCATGGGTTCGGAGGTCTTCGAGCAGCGCGTCTCGCCCAAGATCACGCAGTGAATCTCCACCGTCGTCTTTGCCCTGAGTGACATCCAAGCCGAACTGGCTCTGCATGACCTCAGCCAGTCCCTTCACATCCCACTCTTCCGGGTACTGATCAGGTGGGCAATAGACCGTCAGCGTCGATTCCACGGAATTGTCGATCATGTCATAGAGGTCGTTGGTCAGGTTGTCTCCGTTCAGCACTGCCCGTCGGTGACGGTAGATCACTTCGCGCTGCTTGTTCATGACATCGTCGTACTCGAGCAGCTGTTTGCGAATCTCAAAGTTATGGGCTTCCACCTTCTTTTGCGCGTTTGCGATCGCGCGGGTGACCATCCCGTGTTCGATGGGAACGCCTTCCTCCATTCCGAGCTTAAGCATCAACTGGGACACCCGTTCGGAGGCGAAGATCCGCATCAGATCGTCTTCCAGCGACAGGTAAAATCGCGACGTGCCGGGATCGCCCTGGCGGCCGGCGCGTCCACGAAGCTGATTGTCGATCCGGCGACTCTCGTGGCGCTCCGTGCCTAGGATATGAAGCCCTCCGGCCGTGAGCACCTCCTGCTTATTCTTCTCGCAATCCGACCGAATTTCCTCGAAGATTTCAAGCTTGCGGGACTCAGGGATGCTCTCATCGCGATAGAGCACCTGCTTGTACATGAATTCCGGATTGCCACCCAGCAAGATGTCGGTGCCGCGCCGGCCATGTTCGTGGCAATCGTCACAGAGCCTTTGCGGCCGGCCTGCGCCACGATTTCCGCTTCTCGCTCGTGTTGCTTGGCATTGAGGACATTGTGTTTCACACCGTTTCGATTTAAAAGCCCGGCGAGTTTTTCTGACTTTCGATCGAAATGGATGCCCACGAGCACCGGCTGCCCTCGCTCATGGCACTCTTTGATCTCCTCGACGATCGCCTCAAATTTCTCTTTCTCGGTTCGGTACACCACATCGGCATAATCCAGCCGAATCATTTGACGATTGGTCGGCACGACGTTGACATCGAGGTTGTAGATCTTCGCGAACTCGGCGGCTTCCGTATCGGCGGTGCCGGTCATGCCGCTGAGCTTGTTATACATGCGAAAGTAATTCTGAAAGGTCACGGATGCGAGCGTCTGATTCTCGTTCGCGATTTTTACGCCTTCTTTGGCCTCAACGGCCTGATGTAATCCGTCGCTCCAGCGGCGACCCGGCATCAAGCGTCCGGTAAACTCATCGACGATGATGACCTCGCCATCTTTGACGACGTAGTCCACATCGCGTTTATAGAGTGTGTAGGCCTGCAGCGCCTTCACCACGTGATGGACCATGTCCATGTGGGCTGGGTCGTACAGGTTGTCGACCCCGAGCAGTTTTTCGACACGCGCGTTCCCGTCCTCGGTCAGCGAGGCGGTCTTGGTCTTTTCTTCGATCGTGTAGTCTTCGGGCTTGAGCTGGGGAATGATCGCATTAATTCGATAGTAGAGATCGGTGGTCTGGTCGGTCGGACCAGAAATGATCAACGGTGTCCTGGCTTCGTCGATCAAAATGCTGTCGACCTCGTCGACAATGGCGAAATTCAGCTCGCGCTGGACACATTGGGTCAGATCCGTGACGACCAGGTTGTCACGGAGATAGT
>JAAUPT010000201.1 GCA_012032965.1 Nitrospira sp. | reverse complement strand
ACTTCGCGGCGATTGCTGGGGCGGGGCCCTTGCTCGGCCCTGTTTTGGCGGCGCAATTCGGATTTGTGCCGGGGTTTCTCTGGCTGGTGATCGGGGCGGTGCTGGCTGGGGCGGTGCAGGATTTTATTATTCTCGTCGCCTCGATGCGACGCAACGGCCGGTCGCTTCCCGAGATTGCGCATGATGAACTCGGCTCCGCCACCGGGACGGCGACGGCGGTGGCCGGTGCTTTTTATTGTGGTGGTGGCACTGGCGGGGTTGGGTTTCGCGGTGGTGAATGCCCTCTACCACAATGCTTGGGGGACGTTCACCATTGCGATGACGATTCCGATCGGTCTCCTCATGGGCTTCTATCTCCAGAAGTTTCGTCCCAGTGCGGTGGCGGAAGTGTCGATACTTGGCGTGGTGCTTTTAATTGCCGCCGTGCTGTACGGCCGTGTGGTGGCCCAGTCATCCTACGCGTGGCTGTTTGAATTCGATAAACCGGCGTTGGTTTGGCTCTTGGCTGGGTATGGCTTTCTCGCCTCGGTGTTGCCGGGCTGGATGCTGCTGGTGCCGCGTGGGTATCTTTCAACATTTATGAAACTTGGGGTGGTGCTTCTGCTTGGGCTTGGCGTGATTCTCATGGCACCGACGATCGAGATGCCGCGTGTGACGCAGTTTGCCAATGGCGGCGGACCGATTATTCCAGGCACGCTCTTCCCGTTTCTTTTCATTACAATTGCTTGCGGTGCGATTTCGGGTTTCCATTCGCTGGTCTCGTCAGGGACGACGCCAAAGATGATCGAACAAGAATCTCAGGCAGTGGTAGGGTATGCGGCGATGCTGTTGGAAAGTTTCGTCGGTGTGATGGCATTGATTGCGGCTTCCGTGCTGATTCCGGGCGACTATCTAGCAATCAATACAACGTTAGGCGAAGAGGCCCTATCGGCTATGGGCTTTGCACCATCGAAGCTTGCAGAACTATCTCAGATGGTAGAGGTGGATGTCGCGGGACGTCCCGGCGGGGCAGTATCTCTCGCGGTTGGGATGGCGTCCATCTTCTCCGCACTGCCTGGCATGGCAGGGCTCATGGCCTACTGGTATCAATTCGCGTTGGTGTTCGAGGCGTTGTTCATTCTCACGACAATTGATACGGGGACTCGTGTGGGTCGTTACCTCGTCCAAGAGATGGCGGGGAAAATCTATGCGCCGTTTCGGCGGATCAACTGGATTCCGGGTGTCGTCGTGAGCAGTGGCTTGGTGGTGGGAGCATGGGCCTACCTGATTGGGACGGGAAGTATTTCGACCATTTGGCCGATGTTTGGTGCGGCGAATCAGCTGCTTGGGATGTTGGCGCTCTGCATCGGAACCACAGTGCTCATCAAGATGAGGAAAACCTCCTATCTCTGGGTGACCGCACTGCCGATGCTCTTTGTGGGTATCGTCACGCTGACCGGATCTTATGAAATGTTTTGGATGTTCTTGAAGAAAGCAGGGACCTTGGCGACAGGGCAAGCCTTCGCTCTCTATCTGGATGCGGTGTTGGTGGCATCGGTGGCGGTGCTGGGCCTGATCGTCTTGAGCGACAGTATCAGACAGTGGTATGGCTACGTGGTCTTGAAGAAGCCGTTTACATCGAGTGAGGTTCTCGTGATGGCGGGAGGTGGAACGGCGGGGCGGATACAGACAGCGATCGTGTGTGATGACGAGAAGGGGTTCAAGTTGCCGCATGGAACGGGGTGTTGTTGATGGGCGGCATGGTTAATCTTTCTTGCTCGCGCCCCGCGTGTGAAGGGGAAAGGAGCAGCCTGGTCGTCCTCTTGCTCGCCGAACGCGCACATCGGCCCATTATGGTTAGGGCACTGGATGTGAACGATGTGCTCGTTCGATGCGCGCACTCGAGGATCAACCAGGCCGCTCCTCGAAAGAAGTAAAGAATAAAGAAGGAGGCAATCGTGGCTGATCAATTTTCATTCGATGTCGTGTCGGAAGTGAATATGCAGGAGCTGAAGAATGCGCTGGATCAGGCGACGAAAGAAATTAAACAACGCTTCGACTTCAAGGACACGAAGACAGAAATCACGCTGAAGGAGAAGGAGAAAGAGCTGGTCGTGGTATCGGATGACGACTATAAGCTGAAAGCGGTTCAGGAGATCATCAAGGCCAAGTGCGTGAAGCGCGGCGTGTCGTTGAAAGCCTTCGACTACGGTGCTGTGGAACCGGCGTTGAGCGGAACCGTGCGGCAAATGGGCAAGATTCAGAGTGGCCTGGCGTCAGATAAAGCGAAAGAGATTACCAAGGCAGTCAAAGATGCGAAATTGAAAGTCCAAGCGCAAATTCAAGGTGAGCAAGTGCGAGTGCTGGGTAAGAGCAAGGACGAGCTGCAGTCGGCGATCACATTCTTGAAGGGAAAAGATTTCGGAATCGATCTACAGTTTACGAACTATAGGTAATGTGTGCGCGGCGTGTGTCGGCCTCATGAAGATTCTGCTTTGTCTCCTCATTTTCACCCTATCGCTCGCCGGCTGTAACCGCAGCGATCCGATCGTTCTCATCCAGCTCCATCCACAAAATCCCGATATCATCTACGTAGCTACGAATGACTACATCTATAAGACCCGTGATGGAGGCCAGAACTGGGCGAACCTTTCACAGGGAATGAGCCATTCCCGTGTCATCGCGATGGCGATCGATCCGATGTATCCTGCGACGGTTTATGCCGGAACGAAGGGCGATGCCGTCTATAAGAGTCACGACGGGGGACAGCGCTGGACATCGATGCGTTCGGGGCTTGATGACGCGACGATTACGTCAGTGGTGAATCAGTTCGTATTCGACCCGGACGACGCGCAGCACATTTTTCTCGCCACAACGATGGGCGTGTTCGAAACCAAAAATGGGGGCGAGCAGTGGACAAAGAAAATGGAGGGCATGAAGGAAGTGCTGATGGTTGTGACGTTGGCCATGGATCCGACCAGGCCGTCCATTCTCTACGCAGGAACCAGCGGAGGTGTCTACAAGTCGATTGATCAGGCCGGCCATTGGGAGAAAGTGAACAATGGCCTGGTTCCACCAGGTATGTTGAAAACGTCACGGGCGCTGAATGTGACCTCGATTCTCGTCGATCCATACGCGCCCGATACAGTCTATGCCGCTACGCTGAGCGGATTGTACAAGACGACCGATGCAGCCAAGGCGTGGACGCAAGTCGGAGAGTCGCTTGCGGATCAGATGATTATCTCAATGGTACTCGATCGAACCCGTCAAGGGGCGATCTACATCACAGGACGGGATGGCGTGCATCGGAGCGAAGACGGTGGCAAGACGTGGAAGCTCATGAATGGCGGATTAGCGACGACCAATGTGAGGGCCATCGCACAGAGTGCCACAGATCCGAAGGTTTTCTATGCCGGCACGAATGGGAGCGGATTGTACCGTAGCAAGAATGCAGGAGAGACGTGGGAGCCGATGCCGGCGATTGGAGGGAAAGCGTGAAGGTTATCGTTTCTGGCTGTTCAGGTTGGAATCTCCGATAGCAGCACCAACTCCACGTTTTGGAACGGTGGAGGTCCCATCACGATTTTGCGCGTTGTCGACTTCAAAACCGGTGCTGCTGGGCATGGAGGTATCTTGGATGTCCGTTCCTGGACGATGGGGAACTTGACTGTCGTGTATATCCTCTCCTCTGCGTGGGCGGAGCGATTCGTTCACATTGCTATAGGGGGAAACTGAGGCTCCAATGTCCGCACCGAAGTTGGCCTTCAGTCTGGTGTCCTCAATGTCTCCTCCGATTCGTGAACGCAAGGTGGTATCCTGAATTTCCATTCCCGTCGGAGCTGATGACGGCGGCTTCTTGGCCTTGAACTCCTTCTTGATGGCGTCTTCCTCGTCTTGGATCTCCAATCTGACCCGGCCGCTGCTTTCGTAATCGACTTGGTCCATCTGTTTCTGCGCCTCACGTAATTTGTCTAACCGTTCCTGCAGTCGAACGAGGTCTTCACGTGCACGCGCGACCGTTCCAACGATTTCGCTGAGAGTATATTGGCGGGCAAACGTCCCGAGTTTTGGGGCTACCCCTGGTCCGCCACCTAACCCACCGTTTCCACTTCCGTTGCCCGGGTCAGTGCCTGGACTCCCATCGGCCCTACTACCGATCCCGAATCCTGCAGAATTGTAGATGCCTTGTTGTTGCACGGCTTTGAGCACGTGGTTCGCCTCATCGATTAAATAAACGGTGTGTTCGGGGGCATCGTTATCAGTCAAACAGCACGAGACGAACGTTCGGTAACGGCCTGAAAATTTCGAGGCTGCATTTTGCAATTCCACGATCTTTATCGGGTCGCGATCGGGAAGATCGAATCCCTTCTGGCGGGCTTTCTCCCTGAATGCATCCGCAGCCGATTGATCGTAGAGCGGCTCGCAACCTGAGCCCTTTTTTGTTGAAATCTGTTGGTCAGGAGTTTTGCTTGAGCACCAATAGATCGGTGCCGGTTGATTGAGTGGGTTGTCGGGATTGAAGTCCTTCCCGCTGACCTCTTGTATCGTGAGCAGCAAGCCGCTGAGTGTAAGAAACAAACCTCGGCATGGACTGGGTGTAGGAGTCTTCCACATAGAAGCATTCTCCGATTCAAATCTCTGGAAGTCAACGAAACACCAAGAGTTGGAAGGGTTGGAACGGCCAGGGTGTCCGGAGGAGGGCTTAAGGTTATTGCAATCGAACGCAGACCGGCTGAAAATTCACCACTTTCCCCAGGCACTGCC
>JAAUPT010000200.1 GCA_012032965.1 Nitrospira sp. | reverse complement strand
TTCTATACCTGCAATATATCTGCTTTTAAGGCTGCAAACTCATTGTCGAACCCTAAGTCTCAACAGCCCTGGTCACCTACAGGAGAGGACGCGACTCTCCTCATGGAATCCGTTCCGGAATCCATTTTCTTTGTGGACCGCGACAGTCGAATTGTGTCTTTGAATGCTGTGGCACAACAACTGGTTGGCCGAACCCGCAACGTAGTCGGACAGGGCTTTCACGACCTTGTCGGCTGCCTCACATCCGACGAGAACGAGGTTAGTCAGTGCCCATTCAATCGTATGGTACATACCGGAGAACCCATCGTTATCCCCTCACACTTTTGGAAACGAGAGGATGGAACACAATTTGAGCTGTCACTATTATTCTGGCCACGAACGCAACAAGGCATGCGAGTCGGTGGTGTAGTGGTGGTGCATGATCTGACGATGTCATGGAGATTCAGCGTGATGTCCAACGAGCCGCACGGCTTGCCGAGGATGCGCCAAATCCCATCGTGGAATTTGACGCTGCGGGTTCTGTACTCTACGCCAACACTGGCATGCTCAATGTGATGGAGCACTGGGGGGTGTTCGAATCTGGGATAGAGGCCATGTTCCCTGCGAATCTGTCGGCAATGCTCCAGGAATGTCTTGCAACGGAATCCCGCTGGCTCGAGTCGAGCATGCTGTCGCCGATCGGGTTATCGCGTGGTCGCTTTTCCCTCTGAGAGAGCTGGAACTGGTTCGTGCATATGGGCTCGATATCACCTCGGACGTGGCGTTGCGTCGGGCCAAAGAAGCGGCGGAAGAGTCCGCACGAGCGAAGGGCATCTTCCTTGCCACCATGAGTCATGAGCTTCGAACCCCGATGAATGGAGTGTTGGGATGTACACAACTTCTTCGCGATACA
Source organism: Nitrospira sp. (assembly GCA_012032965.1). Taxonomy (GTDB): domain Bacteria; phylum Nitrospirota; class Nitrospiria; order Nitrospirales; family Nitrospiraceae; genus Nitrospira_D. Next base: position 3,882 of record JAAUPT010000200.1, on the reverse strand, counting down.
TCATTAACAGATCAGCAGCGGGAGCTGATTGAGACGATGCATCGTTCTGCGGACGCGTTATTGACGCTGGTCAACGACATTCTCGATTTTTCAAAAATTGAAGCCGGCAAGATGAGCTTGGAAGTGGCGAATGTCAATCTGCGGGCATTGGTCGGTGATGTGACGACGTTGGTGGAAGGATTGGCAGCTCGAAAAGGCCTGAGGATTTCGCTGAAAATTGATGCCGCTGTTCCGGAGGAGTTCCGAGGCGATCCGATCAGGCTAAGACAGATCCTCTTCAATCTCGTCGGAAATGCGATCAAGTTCACAACACACGGAGGAGTCTCGATCGCCATCTCATCTTTAAAGCGAGATGTGATAGACCAATCCGACGTGGCGGTTCTGCAGTGGAGCGTGCAAGATACGGGCATCGGGTTAACCCCTGAACAACAAGCCAACTTGTTTAAAGCATATGCACAAGCCGAGACTTCGACCGCGAGACGATTTGGAGGAACCGGTCTCGGTCTCATGATTTGCAGGCAGCTTGTCGAGCTGATGGGAGGTACCATCACGGTCAACAGCGTATTCGGTCAGGGCAGCACGTTCGTCTATACCACCAACCTCCTTCCGGCGATTCATCGAGAGGTTAGCGTATCGTCTTCGGGGACAGTCCAGCGTAGTGTGGGAGACCAGGTGGGGCCGTTGCGAGTCTTGGTTGCGGATGACAATGAAATTAATCAGGTCGTCGCTTGCAAGTTCTTGCAGAAGCTCGGTTGTCAGGTCGAAGTGGCTCGCACGGGGCGTGAGGCGTTGGAGGCGACCACTCGAACTGCGTATGACGTCGTGTTGATGGATTGTGAGATGCCTGATATGGATGGCTATGAAGCCACCCGAGAGATACGTCTTCGCGAGGATGGGACGCCGAGCCATTTGCCCATCATGGCTCTCACAGGTCATGCGTCAGATGAAGATGCTCAGAAGTGTCATCAGGCTGGGATGGATAAAGTCCTGACGAAGCCGTTGACGTTGCCGGTGCTTCGTACACATCTTCAAGAGTTGATGCGCCAAGCTGCCGCTTGACCCCGTATGGTCCCCCCCCGGTTCTCGCCGCCATCAACAGGGTGGACTCTCCTGAGCCACTTCGGTAAAGTGGCGTCATGACAACCGTTGCTCCTTCGAAAACTTTTCTCCTGTATAGTGATTTCAATTGTCCATTCTGCTACGCGCTCCATGAGCGGCTGAATGAGATGAATCTACTGGATCTCTGTGAGTGGCATGGAGTCCAGCATGCACCGCAACTGCCGAGGCCAATGAGGCCCTGGCAAGGTTCCTTGGGAGCTGAATTGAAGCATGAGGTTGCAGTCGTGCAGCGATTAGCTCCCGGTCTTCCGATTAGCTTGCCGAACGGAAAGCCCAACACGTTACCAGCGATCAAACAAGCAGCGGCACTGCTGCGACAAGATACTCAGCGTGGGATGGACTTCGTAAAGCGCACGTACCGTGCCTTCTGGTGCGAGGGACAGGATATTTCTGATCTCCAAGTTGTGAAGCAGCTAGCAGGAGAAGAGGGCACAGAAGACGTTGATGACGAGTATCTTGTGATCGCTCAAAAATGGGAAACAGCCTGGCATGCCACCGGTCAAAGCGGTGTGCCTCTGGTCGTGTCCCCAGATGGCGATCTCTTAGTCGGCTGTGTCCCCGTTGATCAGGTAAAGAGTTTCTTTTCAGGCCAAGCCTAACCTAGAACAGTGCTGTCGTTTCTCTTTTTCAAGTTATCTTGGGAATCGCACGTGCTCTTTGATGAGCTGAGGCGCTCTAGGAAGGTCAATTCGGCAGCTGCAGATTTGTCCAAGTCACCTTTGCCCAATTCGATTAAGTGTTGATATTGGCCCAATGTTGCACGTGCAACTGGAAGAGCGAGGCCGGCCTGCTCAGCTAGGTCGAGCGCGATGGCCGAATCCTTCGCGGCATGGGCTACGGAAAAGTAGCATTCGTAGGCGCGCTGCTGCATGTCTTCGCCGTCTGTCTCCAGTACTCGCGACGCGGCTCCAGTCTGGCTGAAGACATCGCGGAGGAGAGTCAGGTCGATCCCAAGTGCCGCGCCCAGTCCTAACCCTTCGGCCAACGCCACGGTGTTGCTGTTCATCACCATATTCACCAACGCCTTCACCTGTGCTGCTTCGCCAGATTGGCCGATATATTGCACTTTCGTTCCGAGCGCCTCAAGGATGACCTTCGCGCCGGCGAAGACCTCAGGTTTGCCACCACACATTAAATACAACGTCCCTTCTCGAGCGTGAGAGATGCTTCCCGCCATACATGCTTCGAGGCACCTGCCACCCCGTTCTGTAATCAGCCGTTCAATGTCTCGATGGACGTTGGGTGAAAGCGTCGCGCAATTGATGAACAGTCGATCCTTCGCGTAAGCGATCAGGCTAGCCGATTCCCGTTCCGCATAAATCTCACGCATCGCCGCATCGTCGGATACGACAGTGAAGACGATATCCGATATTTCAGCGACACGCGCTGGTGAGCTGGCCTTTTCCGATCCCAGTTCCTGTGCCAAGGCCTCCGATGATCCGGCATGACGGTCTTGAACTGCTGCGATACGGTACCCCTGTGCTTTCAAGCGTCTGGCCATATTGGTACCCATACGGCCGACACCGACGAATCCGATCCGCGCTGGGGGATTTGGCATAAGAGGAAGCCCTTTCAACGAGAAAAGGGTGGAGGCCACCGCTAAAGTTGAGGATCTTCTGTCGATTCGGGGTGGAGCTTGCTCCAGCGAAGATTAGTTTTTCCATCGGTAGTCGTAAAGCCATGGTCATAGATGGCGACGACGCTGACTCGTTGGCCCTTCTTCTTAATCGGTTGAAGTTGCGGGAGGCCGTCCTTGGTTTTTACGGTCCCACGGAGCGACTCGACGATCAGCAAGTCTGTTGCCGCGGAGGGCTTGATCGCCCACACGAAAGCGGCCGATCCACCTGCATAGGTGCCGGTCCCTTCCCACTGGCCGACTAAATCGGGATCGACGGTTTTGATTTGGAACACCGGTACACTGGTTGCATCGCGTCGCAGTTTCCAGAGTTCTGTTGGAATGCGTGTTGGGTTTGCATCGGGCGCGAGTCGTGTCCACGTGGCCTGGACGCTGCCGGTGCTGGCAAATGAGTCTGCCGTCTTTTCCGGTATGATCCCTTCCACCCAAGCCCCTTGAACGTATTGGCTCGTTCGAGCAACCACAGCCCTCCTTCCGCGTTCACAACCCCATCAAACTGCATCATCGAAGAGAGCGACCATTGGAGGTTCGGCTTGATGACGAGTAGCATGTCATGCTGGGTCGTCCCCTGCGTTGAGCGTGTGTGCCAGGTTCCTATGAGGCCAGTTGGGTCAATCGAGGGTGCTTTTTGCGGTCCGGTCTGGGTATCAGACGGGCCAGGAAGTGTTTGTGTCAGGGCCACAGGGGTTGGCCGTGAGACGAGATGAGCACTGGCCGCTTCACCTGCCGCTGGGCTGGAAGCCATAGGGGGCAGCGTTGTGGTTGAGGTAGCGCCGTAGCGAGCTGCGACAAACTGGCTCAACAGAGTCACGGACTCGTCCAGATGCTTCTGCTTGGTTGATGCGACGATCACCGTCACAAGGGCGTCCTTATGCATGAAGGTCAGACGGGATAATGTCGGTGAGGAGTCAATTCGAAACGCCCCGTCGCCTAGCCCGGGAATGAGACGACTGTCACGGCCCAAGCGCTCTTTATTGAACGACACACGCTGATCCTTACCGACCGACTCATTGACTTGAACGGTGACGGTATTGCCTGCGTGACGGTGAGCCTTGAAAAGACAGGTCGTTGGATCTGAGAGATTTTTTTCCTGGACTGGTCTCGCCCAGCGCCTGGCTTGTGCTTCC
>JAAUPT010000199.1 GCA_012032965.1 Nitrospira sp. | reverse complement strand
TCAAGTTTGGCCAACTCCTCAAGAGCCTTTTGGTACTCCGTGTTGTCGTACAGCGCTTGAATCTTCTGAAGGTCTGACTGGGTCCCGCCACATGCCGGTTCGAAGATGAAAAGAAGGCACGCGAGGGGGAACAAGGCCAATACAGCTCGTCGAATAAACAGGGCGATCATTCTCTACTCCACGCGCCTCTGATTAACCGTACTCAGTCGTTTTCTATAGCCTGGTGGCTCTTCAAAGTAGATGCTAGGTTGTGGAGACATACGCACCCGCTCATATTCGAACGACCAATCGCGGTCCTGACTGACCAACTTGAGCACTATCCCAGTCTCTGCATCGATCCATTCATAGAATCGCTCAAGACGCCCGTGCCGCTCGACTTGAACGTCGAACAACCGTGCGGCTCGACCAGCTATCTTGTCATCTCCAACCACCGTTCTCCCGGTTTCCCCAACCAATTCAGAACGAACGGGAAGAACATCTTCAGTCAATGGCGCAACCAACAATTCTTTTCGTTGGGGAAGAACATACCAAATTTCCGCGACATCCGGCCTGATGATTTCAATCGCGGCAAAGCCCAGCTCGGTTCGAATGGCATACGTATGCTCCAACCTGAGCCTGTCACCCTTGGCAAACACCTGTGTCCGATATTGTTTCCCATTCACTCGTTTCGTGAGCGTGCCTGAAAATTCCGGCTCTTCGGGAAGACTGTCGCTGGCTTTTGAACTGGACACCGGCACGCAGAGTGCGCCGACACAGACGGAAGTAAACAACACCAAGCTGCAGGTTTTCCTCGCAGCGAAGAGAGGCATCGGTCGTCAATGCTGGTGTTCGAGCAGTGGTTGGATGTCGATGGAATAGCCCAATGATTCAAGACCAAACCGTGGGTTGTCTATGACCTTATAGGCCGTTCGACTCCCCTTCGGGGCAGGCACTGAGAGCTGCTCGACGAGTTTTCCATCCGATTGAACCACAACAGATTTTGTTGTGCCTGGTCCTGTCTGTGGATGCCACACCACTAACTGATACGTTCCAGGTGGAATCCCGTCGATCTTGAACTTCCCTTGCGCGTCAGTCAGGGCATAATAGGGATTGTTGACGGCCAGAGCCCAACTCTCCATATAGGCGTGAAATCCACATTGCATATAGAAGGTCCGGCGGCCCTTATTAAGATAGATCGGCCCGACCAGTGATTTACCGGGAGCATGGTTGTGCAACGCATGGAGATCTCCCCGTCGATGCTGATGGTTCATCACGAGCGGTGTGTTGAACAACACACGAGCTCCCGCTTCCAGAGATGTTTCATAGCCTTGTATGTCGTGCATGACGGGATCCATATTGATTGACTTCGACGGCATGCCCGTTCCGGACGACCGTCATGAACGGCTGGAACATGCAATCGCGTGCTTCGATCAACGGAACAGACAACTCGAAAGGTTTCCCGGCTTCAACCCCTTCCAGAAGCACAATGGCATCCTTTAATCCTCCCTGGTGGTCTACGACAAAATCGTGGAGCAAGCGCCACCCACGACCGTTGGAAATGCGGCCACAGTAGGCAGGGTCAGGAAAGGTAATGAGATTGAACCCCTTCGGTTCAGGTACCGGTCCATCGAGTGTGATCGTGCCTTCTATCGTTCCGCTGTGCTCGACCTCGACAACGTCATACGCGTGACCAGGTACAATACCCACCAATAAAATGATGAGCCCGATTCCAAACGCAAACGACGTACTTCTTGCGCTCACTTTCTTCTCCTCGTTCCGATAGTTATCGGCTTTGTTTCTCGATGATCGGATCAATTTCTTTCTTGGTTTCTTCAGTCACATTATATTGGTTATACGCATGATCGAGTACCTCGTTGACGTAGAGGCGCCCGGTCGGGGCTGCCACCACCAGTTGAGTGTCTACAGTACCCTTCGGACCAATAGTCACTGTCTGTTCGTTGGTACTCCGGACATATGGATGCCACACGACGAGCTTGTAGGTCCCAGGCGGTACATCGGTGAGGGTGAATCTCCCCTCCTCGTCGGTCTTGGCAAAGTATGGATTGGTAACCGCGACTCCCCAACTCTCCATATAGGCATGAAATCCGCATTGCATGACGAACACCCGTCGGCCCTTGCTCAGATTGACCAATTGCTTCATCGGCGCACCGGCCATATGCTTGTGATACATCCCGGCGTCACTGCGATCATTGAGATTACGCGGATGGGCCGGATTCATCGGAAGGGGAACGTTGAATAATACCCGTGGGCCAAGATGTGACGTCTCATACGCTTGGATGTCGTGCATGACCGGGTCCATGTTGACGACCGTCACCGATTGATTGTCCCGCACCACGGTTGTGAAGGGGAGGAAGAGGCAATCTTTTGCCTCAATTTTCCGTGCACCATCATCCTCAAACGGCTTCCCTTTCTCAACCCCTTCCAAGTACACAAGGACCTCTCGAAACTCACCCTTAGGGCCAATATTAAATGGTTGCAGGATGCGCCAACCTTCACCGTCAGAAATACGTCCGCAATAAAACTGGTCTGGCAGCGTCGTGAGATTGTAGCCTTTCGGCTTGGGTACCTGACCCTCCAGCTTCACGATGCCGGTGAGGGTCCCACCATCCGAGACCGTCACTTCCTTATACGCATAGACCGGCGCGCCCATAGCGCAGGTCATCACTGCCGCAATTAAGGCATATCGTGTCAGATTCATTGGTCTGCTCCTCCTACCATCTCTCATACAGACGTGAGCAGTCGGATATTACATACATCTGGTTGATTATACCGAGTTCCGCTCCAGATTGCAGGACTCGTCAGCCTTGATAAAAAACAGGGGAGCCGCACATTCTGTACGGCTCCCCTCCTCTTTCTCAGCAGAATTCCTGAGCGACTTACTTCATCGCCGTCGGAATAACCTGTGGTTGCTCTTCGGCTTCCGCCTGCTTGGAACCGACTCCACCAGCGCTCAGCGGCTGGAGCCTCTTGTCGCCACTTGGCAGGACTCGCAGATAGCCCCATTGCCCAGACTGCGAATACGGCAACCGCTGGTTGCTGTATACATAGTCGCCAGGCAACCGGTATGGCCCTCCAGCCGAAGAGATGAAGGCATCAAGAACTTCGGATCCGGAGAACTCCACGACACTGATCTGGTCTGCGCCCCGCATAAATGGCTCGATCGGCCATTCATGTTTTTCGACGCCGAACATACCGTTCTGTTCATTGTTGACGCCAATAACATGGATGCGCACCGGATCACCGGCATGTGATTCGATGACGGGTGTAGCCGGATCTTCTGGATTGTCTGCCTTGCAAGGCTGGAACATCTTCCCAAGCGAACAGCCCTGATCTTCTCGGTACAAGTACGGTTCGGACCGATAGTTGATCCCAGTCAAGCCCGCGACATTCTGCACGTACGGCATGAAGCTCGTGCCGATGATGTTGTCTTCATCCTGGAAGAACAATGCCACATCGCGATAGTTCGCACGCATTTCGTTTCCAGGGATAGACCTGTCCACGATCACGTCGGCCGCCCAAGCATTCTTATTCGACAGATCGACACCGGTCTTCGGATCCCGGTACTTTGATCCCTTCGGACCAACCACGATCGCACCGAACAAACCGTTCCGTGGATTCATCATCACATTGCCCCAGTCCCAGACGAGTGAGGTCGTCTCACCGTTGAACGGATCGGCATAGTACGTGTAGACCCGTTCACCGCCTGGAACGATCGTCTGATCGCCGGGATTGTTTCCGACATTCGCTCCCATTGAATCCTTTGGATCAAATGCGAGCCCAATGGCGGAGAATGAAGCCTTACTGTCCTTCATCTTATTCTTCAGATTCACCTTGACGCAGTCTCCAATGTTCACCCGAAGCGTCAGTGGCATAGGTCGCGAGTTTCCAGACACTTTCGCCACCTCGTCCTCCAGCGCGTAAATTTTTGCATCTGGATTGGCGACCTGTATCTTCCGCTCAAAATCGACCTCTATGGCTTCCGGAACCTTCGGGTTAAAGGTCATCGACGGGTAGTCCATCGCTACCACGTTGAAGCTCTTAACGGGAGCATCGGCAGGACATACTGGTAAGGCCTTTGGAATCACGCCTTTATTCGAGAATCCAGCCGGCAATTTTTTCAAATCGGACTGTTCCTTGTCATACACACGCACGATGCCCCATCCACCTTCCGACAGTTTTGATGATCGGCCATTAAAGTGGATAAAATCGCCCGCTTGATGACGAGGACCACCAGCCTCCGGCACTACCAAGTCATATCGTTCCGCAATGCCGATATGGATGGAGTTCTTTCGGTTGGCATCAGGCGCATACCGTTCTGTCCAGAATGAATGGCCTGACAGGGTCCACGTCATAGTCTCGTTCATGAGGGTATGCAACAGTCGGAACACCATGGTGTCGCCCGTGTACGCCCGCAAAAGCGGTGTATAGGGATCTCCATGGATCTGGCTGTTGAAGATTTGCGAGACATCCGGATTCGTCGCCAAACGCTGGGCAATTGGTCCCGCCCGGAAGTTCAGACCACTTCCGGTGGTGTGTGTTCCCCCGTTCAGGAACGGCATCGGAGTCATATAAATCTTTTCCGGCATGGCGAAGGACACGGTTTTCCCTGCCTCCAGAGCCACTTCGATCGGTTGACCTGGAGGATTTCCAGCCGTGACGATATTCACGGTATGCGGCACCGTGTCATGCACCTGAACCATGAGTTCACGGAAGCTGTTATTCACCCCATGCCCCACAGGCTCGTTGGTATGAATATCCGCGATAGGACCACTACGGATTTGTTTCCCTGT